>DYDX01000063.1 GCA_020404425.1 Rickettsia endosymbiont of Pyrocoelia pectoralis | reverse complement strand
TCCAAGAAAAGTGTAGTATCAACGATTGAAGTAGTATTTTGGTCATTTTGTGCCAACGAAATTCTTACCTTATACTACTTCACTTCCCTTATTTCAAGCCTTTTCCATTCTATCTTTCTCTAATTTTGTCCGGTACTATAAATAAACTCTCCACCGATAAGCTAAATACATTTAAAATAGAGCTTGGCATGAGACCAAAATAAATAATCAGTAATATTAAAGGAGCAATCGAGATTATCTCATATGCATATAAATCCTTAAAACGTAAAATCTCTTTATTGGTAACTTCCCCAAGCATCACTTCTTTATATAATTTCAGCATATAAACTGCCCCGAGAATTATGCCGAGAGCCGCTAAAAAAGTTGCCGTTACGTTTACCCTATAAATTCCAAGTAAGCTTAAAAACTCGCCGATAAAACCGCTAGTACCCGGCAAGCCTACCGATCCAAGCATTGCAATCATAAAAAACGTGGCAAGTACCGGCATTTTGCTTGCTACTCCGCCATATTTAGCGATCTCTTTGGTATGTAGTCTTTCATATAAAGTGCCGACTATTAAGAATAAACAAGAGGATATTATACCGTGGCTAAGCATTTGAAATAATGCCCCGTTAACTCCTGCATTTGTAAAGCTAAAAATACCTATCGTAACATACCCCATATGAGCAACCGAAGAATAGGCAATCATTTTCTTCATATCTTTTTGAGCAAGCGCTACAAGCGATGCATATATTATCGCAATCACGCTTAGGTAAATTACGTAAATCGCAAATTCCTGTGATGCATAAGATAAAAGCGGAATGAGAACCCGCACAAAACCGTACCCGCCGAGCTTTAATAGGATACCGGCAAGTATAACCGAGCCGCTGGTAGGGGCTTGTACGTGTGCATCGGGAAGCCAAGTATGGAACGGAATCATAGGGATTTTGACGGCAAAGGCGATAAAAATAGCCCACCATAAAACTTGCTGTATTTGCTGCGGGAAGCTATTCGTAAATTCAGCCATTTCGGTTAAATCAAAGCTATGAACTTTGCTATAAATATAAATTAATGAAAGTAAGAAAAATACCGAGCCAAAAAAAGTATATAAGAAAAATTTAAGAGCAGCATATATTCTATTTTCCCCGCCCCATACACCGATAATAATGTACATTGGCACTAATATTGCTTCAAAGAACAGGTAAAATAATAATAAATTTATCGAGGTGAATGCCCCTATGCAAAAAGATTCCATTAATAAAAAGCAAATTAAATATTCTTTAATGTATTTTTTTACGGTGAATAAGCTGCCGATTATGCAAATAAGAGTAAGGAAAGAAGTTAAAGCTACGAATAATACCGATATACCATCGACACCTACATGAAATTCAAGCCCGATTCTGTCAAGCCAAGCATAGCGTTCAACGAATTGATAGGCAGGATTTGAAGAATCAAACTCAATTAATATATAAATCGTTGAAATAAAAGTTAGAACGCTACTCAGCACCGCAACATACATAATATGTATTTGCTTATCGGGTTTTTTGCTTTGGCTAATAAATAGTAAAATATACAACACGCTTATTAGCGGCAGAAAAATACTAATGGATATAATAGGTAATTCTAACATTTTTTTTAGGTTTTATGAGTATATATTATTAATATGTCATTGGCTTGTTTGTGTGGATTACTTCCTCCTCTGTCATCCCGTGATTTATTCACGGGATCCAGTAAAACATATAAAAAATTTAGTTTTTTATATGTTTATTTTATTAAATATTTTTTCTGGATACCGTGGACAAGCCACGGTATGACACCGAGCGGATTTTTTCAATCCACGCAAGCAAGCCTTGCGGGAATGACAGTCAATATATACCTTTCCAAACAAAATAACTAATTGTTATAACCATGAACGATACTATATATAAGGTATAGTTAAATATATATCCTGTTTGGGTTTTGCCGGTAAGAACGCTAAAACAATTTACGCTTCTCGCAAAACCGTTTGGTCCAAAACGATCAATTATTTTTTGATCAATAAAATAGAATATATTAGCTAAACAGTTAATAGGTTTTACTATTAGGTAATTATATATTTCGTCGAAGTAATATTTATTACGTAGTATATTAGAGATCCAGCCTTTTCTATTATTTTTCTGGACTTCGTGGCGGGGCCACGGAATGACAGCCCCCATAACAATCCCGACAACCCCAACTATCATTGGTAATAACTTAATATATAAAGGCGGATGGCTGATTAGTAATTTATAAATATGTAAGTTAAATAAACTTTCATGGAAATATCCGTTCGGCTTATCTATAGAGAGTAAATAATAACCGATCATACCGCTGAAAAAACTTCCTGTTACTAGCAATATAAGCGGGGTATTCATTACTTTAGCGGGTTCGTGGGCATGTTCAAAAGCAGCCTTATCCAACCTAGTTTTACCGTGGAATACTAGTATAATGATTTTCATTGAATACATGGCTGTAAGTACGGCAGCAGCTATCCCGAATATAAACATAAATGAGCCGCTACTATAAGCTGCTTCTAAAATTGAGTCTTTTGAGTAAAAACCTGCGAGCGGATAAATCCCTATTAAAGCAAGAGAGCCAATTAAAAAATTTCCGTAAGTTATCGGCATTTTTTCATGTAAACCGCCCATTTTGAAAATATCTTGTTCATGAACTGCATGTATTATGCTGCCGGCTGATAAAAATAATAATGCTTTAAAGAATGCGTGGGTTACTAAGTGGAATATGCCGCTATTATATGCGGAAACCCCGCAAGCTAGGAACATATAACCAAGCTGGCTACAAGTAGAGTAGGCAATAATTTTTTTGATATCGCTTTGCATAATAGCAATGCTGGCTGCAAAAAGACAAGTAACACCGCCGATAATTGTGATAAACTGCAGAATTATAGGACTATATTCAAATAAATATGAACAGCGTGCTACTAAAAACACTCCTGCCGTTACCATCGTTGCTGCGTGAATCAGAGCAGATACCGGTGTTGGTCCTTCCATCGCATCGGGAAGCCATATATGTAACCCGATTTGTGAGGATTTGCCCATGCAACCTATGAATAATAACAGGCATATAACATCTAGAATAGAGAATTGTGACAATATTTTTGTATTAGATAATAATTCTGCAGATGAAAATACCTCTTTGTAATTTGCCGAACCACAGTAAAAAATAATCGTTATTATACCTAGAATAAAAGCAAAATCACTGGCTCTATTTGTGATAAAAGCTTTAATTGCCGCTTTGTTTGCCGATTCTTTAGAATACCAAAATCCGATTAATAGATATGAGCAAACTCCGACTCCCTCCCAGCCAAAAAATAGCTGCAAGAAATTGTCGGCGGATACCAACATTAACATAAAGAAAGTAAAAAGCGAGAGAAAAGATAAGAAGCGTACAAGCCCTTTATCTTCAGCCATATAGCCGAGTGAGTAAATATGTACAACGCTAGATACCCATGTTACCGCTATAAACATTATGCTTGTTAGCTGATCTACGTAAATAGACCAATTTACTTTGAACTCTTTAATTTCCAGCCACGGCAGTAATTTTATGTGAATAATATTACCGTTTAAGCCCGCATGGTTAAATATTATTGCGGCAAAAAATGCAGATAGTGATAAAAAGCTAGTGCCGATTAATTGGGCTAATTTTTTATCTATTTTCTTTGCAAACAACCCGTTTATCAAAGCGGAGGCAAGAGGTAGAGCAATAATCAATATAGCAATGCTTTGATACATTCCTTACCCTTTCATTTGGTTAATGTCGGTAACTTCAATCGAGCCTTTATTACGGAAATATATGAGCAATATCGCAAGCCCGATGGAAGTTTCGGCAGCAGCTATGGTTAAAATTATGATGCTAAAGATCTGCCCGGATAATTCTTGCATATATACCGAGAATACAACGAAATTTATGTTAACTGCAAGCAACATTAGCTCAATCGACATTAATATATTAATGATGTTTCTACGGTGCATAAATAGCCCAAACATGCCGATAGTGAAAACTAAGCTACTCAAGATTAAATAATGATTAAGTCCTATATATTCATTCATAGCTGATATTCTCAACTCCTTTGTTTAAAAGAGGCTTTGTCATTATTATGGTATTTTTTTTATTATGAGAAAGCTGTTTAGTAATATTTTGCTGCTTTACGCCCTCACGTTTCTTTAGAGTTAAGGTAATGCAGCTAACCATAGCTACAAACAAAATCAGCCCTGCCATTTGAAACGGTAGCATAAAATCGGTATATAACACATTACCTATTGCTTTAGTATTTGATATATTATTTGTTATAGGAAATGATATATTGGAATCAAAGCTAATATTTTTGGTACCAAGCAAAATAATGGTCACCAAATCGGCAAACATAACCAACGCTACAATAACACTTAAAGCAAAATTTTGTTTTAACTGCATTATAGCTTTATTAAAATGCATATCCAACATCATAATAACAAATAAGAATAATACAGCTACTGCCCCGACGTAAATAACTATCAGCATCATTGCTAAAAATTCAGCACCAAGCAAAATCATCAGACCCGAACCATTAAGAAATGCAAAAATTAACCATAATACAGAATATACGGAATTTTTGCTTAAAACAACGCATAGGCTACTAATAGTTATTAATGTTGCGAATAAATAAAAAAATATGGGCATGGTATATATAATGTCATACCGTGGCTTGTCCACGGTATCCAGAAAAACAAGTCTACTAATAGAATTGTTTTATAGTATTTAAGAAATTAATTATATTATAAACTGGATACCGTGGACAAGCCACGGTATGACAGAGTGCAAAACGGGCTACACCAACAAAGCGTTAGAAGAAAACTTTTCGATCATCGGGGTAAATAATCCTTCGAGTTCCTTGCGGATTTCTTCCTTGTTTTCCATCTTGTTTCCTTCTCTGCTTAGAGTTATTTCTCCTTTCTCTATATGTCCTATTACAGCTTCAATAATCGCTTTTTTATCATGTGTGCCGTCCATATATCTAAGGGCAATTTTTTCAAAAAAGTTAACGCCGATAGGTTCATGTTTTAAATTTGTTACCCACATATAAGGCGTATGGCTTGCTTGATGTATTACCATTTTTGTTGTTTTAGGTTTATTAAGCTCAGGATGATCTCTATGTTTCTGAGTGGTAATATTTATATAACCTTGTAAAACCAACTTCATAGCATTTCCTAAAAGCTCTGCTTTAATTTCATTTAATTTAGTGCTGTGTAGTTTTTTGTTAGCTTCGGCAGTTATTTTCTCAAAGCTTAGCGGATTATTAAGATTCTCGCCAAAAGTATATAAAATAGCTTTCATATAAGGTGAGCTAGTCGTTAAATTAGATTCCTTATTGCCGTTTAAGAAGAATTTTAAGCTTTCGGAAGCGTTATTTAAATCTACTTCCTTAAGAGGTTTTTCAGGTACGATATTAAAGATCAGGTTGAACTTTGCTATATCTTCATTGTTGATATTTCTATTTATCTTTACGTCTTTATGACATAACAATGTTGTTCTGAAACGGCGATTTGTAATAAAATCCATATATTGCTCGGTTCTGACT
The DNA here is from genome assembly GCA_020404425.1 of Rickettsia endosymbiont of Pyrocoelia pectoralis. Lineage (GTDB taxonomy): Bacteria > Pseudomonadota > Alphaproteobacteria > Rickettsiales > Rickettsiaceae > Rickettsia. The sequence goes on along the minus strand of DYDX01000063.1, from coordinate 21,412 downwards.
ATGTCATTTACGGCTTTTAATTGCTCTACCACTTTCGCAGGCATATTACCTAAATACATAGTAGAAAGATTGCAATCGGCTAAATATTGTAAATCATGCTTTCTAGCTTCTTCCATAAATTCATGGAAATAAAACTGAGCATTTTCTTCTTCTAAATGATCGTGGCGTAAGTAATGATCGGTTTGTTTGGCAAGCAGCTCTGCTTCGGTTTTTAAAACTTCGGCATAAGGAGTTTTAGAATTTTCTAAGCTATCTTTAACAAACTCTAATAATAACCTTGATTGAGCTATTCTATCACGTACATTTGTAAATGAGCTAGAATGATAAATCATCATATCTCTGATAGTACGAACCATGTTCCAGCCCGGGAGCGTATTATAACTAATATATGCTACACCTTTTGGAGTAAGGTTTTTATTACATATTTCAAAAATTTTATCTCTAACGTTTTTTGGTACCCAAGAAATTACGCCGTGGCAAATTATATAATCAAATTTACCGAAAGAATCATTAATATCGGTTATAGAACAATGATGAAATTCTATGTTTTTAAGTCCAAGTTCTTTGATATTTTTATTTGCTTCATCAATCTGTACTTTAGATAAGTCAATCCCTACAAAATGGGCTTTCGGATGCAAAACGGCATGCGGGATTAAATTACCGCCGGCAGCACAACCGAGTTCTAATATTTTTGCAGTCTCGAGATTTGGAGCATCCACACCGAAAAGAGCAGCAAGAGTGTTTAAATGATAAGGGTTGGTAAGTGCATAAGGATAGCTTTCATAAGGCACTTCATCATAAGTATTATGTAAACCGATATCGTTAAGAGTAGAGGTTACGTTATTTTTATCTTTTGCAGTGTTATCGTGACCGTTAGAAATAGTAGTTTTTGAGGACATATTTTTTTCCTTATAATAGTTAGATTATTTGTGTCATTTTTTTATTATTTTTACTGGATCCCGTGAATAAATCACGGGATGACAGTGATGGAACTGATCCATGCAACAAGACCATTCACTCATCGCAATGACGGTGCTGTTATATAAATATTCCACAGAATTTTTAAAATGGCAATCTATAAGTAAATCCTATACCAAATTCTCCTACACCTATAGTTTTTTTGATAGGGTGTGAGGGTGTAAATTGTCCTGTTTTCATATCAAGTGTGTCATAATTGATTTTTACTCGATATGCCGTTTGTAATTTTGCAGTTAAATCTATACTAAAATCCGATGTTATATTTTTTGAAACACCGAGTCCTGCTTGCCAAGCAAAACAATTTTTACGTGTTTTCTTTACTTTAAAATATTCGCTATTTATAACATCCCATTTTGATGAAGTAGATTTAACTTTTACTTGTGCTATACCCGTTCCTAATATTACAAAAGGCGTCAGACCTTTTACTTCTTGTAAATCATAGATAAGATTCAGCATATATATATTTGTGAATACCTTAGTATTACCGGGTGTTCTTGGAATAGTTAAGCCGTTGCTTAAATTTTGCGGCGGTAAAACATAATGCAAGCGATATTTAGGCTGGTAAGTTGCCGAAAATTCAAGGGAGATTTGCGGGTATATCGTATAACCTATTTTTCCGCTAAACATACTCGATTTTTTTAAAATAATCTCGGTATTAGAGTTCTTATGGCGAAATTTTCCAACAACAGGCTCAACTAGCCCGCCTTCTGCACCTATATAAAAGCCGGTCTTATCCTCTATATTTTCTTCGGCATGAGTAGTATTGTTAATAAGAATCGTTAAAACAATGGTAGATAAGCGTAGTAATTTAATCATTATATTTAATCTTAGAAAATAAAAGGAACATTATATATTTACCTTATTAACGGTCAACTAAAATTCTATATATTTTTTCTAATCATTGAGGCTATGACTCCAAGCAACAGTAAAACAACGGTTACGGTTAGAGCGATATAGGGTGGGATAGCTATAAAATGATGAATAAATATTTTAAATCCGATAAATATTAAAATAAGAGCTAAAGAATATTTTATATAACTAAATCGCTCAATAATTTCGGCAAGACAGAAGAATAAGGCTCTTAAGCCTAAAATAGCAAAAATATTCGAGGTGTAAATAATATAAGCATCATTAGTGATAGCAAATATAGCCGGAATACTATCGATTGCAAATACTAAATCTATTGCTTCAATAAGTATTAGAGATATAAAAAGAGGGGTAAAATATAATTGTTTATTTTTTGTTACAAAAAATTTATCCCCTTCAAGCTTAGAAGTAACGTTTAATCGTTTTATCATCACCTTATAAATATACGAATTTTGTATATCAAAGGTTTTGTGGGAAACATAGAAAGTTTTTATCCCTGTAGCAATAAGTATTACGGCAAAGATATATAATAACCAAGAGAACTTATTTATAAGCATAACCCCGCCGTAAATCATTACGGCTCTGAAAGCTATTACCCCGATTATACCGAAGAATAAAACACGATGTTGATATTTGGAGGGTATATTAAAAAACTGGAAAATAATCGAGATGACAAAGATATTATCAAGCGACATCGCTTTTTCAATTAAGAAACAAGTATAATATTCACGAGTACTATCTGCTCCCATGTTATAATAAACATAGATACCGAATAAACATGCTATTATAAAATAAAAAAGACTGAAAAGTAAGCTTTCTTTAAAACTCATCACTTCGTTTTTCTTATGTATAATTCCTAAATCAAGAATTAATAAAGCAGAAATTACGGTATAAAAAATAATCCAACTCATTTATTTATCTCTTCATTTTATATTGCATATGATAATATAAACCTCCGCCATACATAACTCTCAGCTGGAATTTAATGTAATTCTCTCCTTGCTGTAAATAAGGTCTAATATCAATAGGATTATTTGTACTAATAGGCTGGTTATTAACTTTAGCTTGTAGAGCTTGACCTTGATCTTGGCCGTTGTTACATTGACTTGGACTATCCAAAGAATCAATAGAAGGTATAGGAGCACTGAGAAGTTTTGTGCCGTTAACATATACTAACGTACAATCGTCGTACCATAAATCAAGTATTTTGAAATATTCTATATCATCCATCATTGCATCTAAAGTTACTTTAAAAGTTATGGTATATAGTTTTGTCCCACCCGGTTCATTTGAAGCATCTATAAAAGTAGCCAGATTATTAGGGAATGCTATAACTCCCCATTGCTGACTCCATTCCGGTAATACATTTAAAATAAAATCTCCGATTAATGTATCTTTATCATAAGGAGTGTTAACTAATTGTGTCGGGAAGGTATTATCAATAATTTCTACCGGCAAACCTTTAGATTCTCTGCAGCCGACATTTTTCCCTAATGGCTCAAACGCAACATTTTTATTATTGAAATCCGATATGCAGTAACGCTCTAGCTTTTTTCTTAGATCAATTTCTACCCAATTTTGCGGGCATGTGCCTTGTGCTAATTCTCCTATATCGGTTTCCGGCCATATTGCATTACCGTGAATATCCTGAGGGCTAGTAACCGCATTACAAACAGGCACTAAGATACGAGCACATAGATTTAACTCTTGCCACGTTTTGTCTCTTATCTCTAAATTTTTGGTATCATATGACGGGTTACCGCTTGCATCAAATTGAACTTTATAATATTGCGTATCATCCAATATAGGACCTACGCTAGGTAAAGGGTTTTCTCTATTTAGATAATCCCTACTCAAGACGCATACAGGAGTATTAGGATTAGGGTTATCATTATTAACGTAACAATTACTTATCCCGCATTTATAAATAGTGACCCCTTTTCCGGAACCGGATATTGTTTCTACTTGAGAACAGCCGCTAGTACTATCGCATAAGCTAAGGTTCGGATAAGTACTGAGTTTACTTTTAAAGGCAGCACAGTCTGCAGTCTTTGTTTGATTTAATTTAGCAAGTACACAATTTTGTTGCTTTTTTTCATTATTAGGGTTAACGGGAATATTAGGGTTAGAAGGTGGTGGAATAGGGCTACAATGCTGAAAATTCTTCGGCATTAAGCAAGCATGCGTTCCGCCTTGGACATATTTGCCGTTTAGATATTCCAAATATTTTAAATATACTGCATTTGGGTTTTCCTTACCGTTTTGATCGTAAGGCTTTTCGTTATTTTTATATACCCCGTGAATAGTAAACTGGTTTAGTGCATTAGGACCAGAAAAAGGCATAGCAATATACTGATCATCTGGATGTTTTGGAGGGGTCTTAGGAATAAAAGCAACAGAAGAGCTATGATTATAACCAGCAAGCATTACTATACTTTCCGTAGCAAAAGAATCAGGATCGGCAGTAAGTGATAAAGGTGTCACAAGAGTAGCAGTTTCATCCGTAATAGTACCGGTATCATCCGTTACTTGCATTGCAGCAATAAATTGCGGAGTATAATAAGTATTGTTTGGACAGGTAATACCTAAATATTGTTTTGAACATTCATAAGCAGCTAAACTATAAGAATCGTTGACTCGTGGTACGCAGCTTACTAAAGTGCCGGATTCAAATAAACAAACATTTTCCAGATCCTGCATATCCGTTGTAGTATTACTAACGGATATATAAAGATTTCTTGATTTTTTATTATTATCATGCAAAGTAAAGTTTTGTTGTACAGGCATCAAGCTATATGCATCTTGACCTTGTACCGTAGGAAACTTCACGCTTACATCAACAAATTCACCGACATTAACACCCCAAATCTTTTGACAACTAGCCGAATTACCTGCCCCGCCGGTCCCGCAATCAGGTATATCGCTTATAAAGTAATCACTAGGTGTTTCAACGCTACCCATAACCTGTGCATAGACTATTCTGAATCCTTGATCGCAACCGTTAGCACTAACGCTACAAGATAGAGGTATGTTAGTGTTAATGCAGGGTGCATTTCCTGAAGAATTACTACAAGGTTTAATAAAATCCTTAAAAGCAGTAGCAGTATGAGCACCATTTGCTGAAGAAAAAGGACCTAAATTGTTTATTTGTACGCAAGTATTGAGATCAGGATTTGTGCCGGTGCAAAGAGGTACAAGGTTATTAAAACTAACACGCATAGTATTATTAATAACGTTATTTCTGACGTTTGATACTACACAAGGTGGTACGGTTGAGGATTGATTAAAAGTTCCGTCGGGATTTTTAATGCTGCATATGTTATTAACGACTGCATTAACGCTGAGTCCGCTTAAACTTTTACAAAATGGAGGAGGAAACGGTCCTAAAGGCAAGTTTATACAGCCGAAAGAATAGTTATCTACTGTACCGTTTAGTGATCCAAACACTTGAATAACTAATATTACTAGATCTGCAAAGAATTCAATGACTTTTCCTATAGCATTAAATGCTGATTGAAGGATTTTTACAATTTGAGAATCTGGGCCTATCATGCCAAGAAGGTCACCAAGCATGTTTGGTAAGCTTGAAGCGATAGCGCCGGCAGTTTCAACTAAAAACGCTAATACTTGTGGAATTGGGTGAAGTTTAGTGGTTTGGTGTAGAGGCTGTTTATATGGATCCCAGTCAAAAGCATCGGTATTTACTCCTGAATCCGATACAAGATTAACAAGTCCCGGATCACTATAAGCACAAAGTTTCGGAGATTCTGTATTAAGGATTTGCCCGTCTGTGCCGACTACCTTATTATCGCTTTCGGTATAACCAACCCTATTAAGATGAAATCCTTCGGTATAACCAGGATCGGCAGGAGCGGCATCGGCTTCTATTCCGGGAGGCGGAGGCATTGCGGGTACGGCAACTCTAGCACAAACTCTAGTTAGCGGTAAACCATAACCGGTAGGCCATAATATACACTCTCCATCCCAGTTTAAGGTAGAGCTTTGTGACCAACATGCAGCAGCATTACAGCTTTGAATTCTAATACGAATTTTAGGAGTAAAATAACTACTATCAAGGGGCTCTTCTGCACACCTGCTTAATAAAAACGGAGTAAAATTTCCTGGATAATCAAATTGTAATAAACAATTATCGGTATCACGACCGTCGGTTCTATTCCAAGGAGGGCAGTTTGTTCCGGGTTTGAACGTTTTTTTTACTTCATTTACAGTTCCTTTATTCCAAATTTCCGTTCTGTCACTTCGACCACAATTACAAGGATCGGTAATACATTCGCCAATAGTTCCCCAAAACCCTGCATGTACATTTAGAGAGCAAAATAAAAATAAAAAAAATAATAAATATTTTTTTAGTAGCAACATATTATTATAATTAATCCACATTTAACGCATCATATAAGTAGTTAATCCAGTTATCCGGAGGTCCTTGGTATTTTTCTAATATTTGTTTATAAACATCTAGTTCTTCTTGTCTGCTTGATAGAATACGCACGACTCCGATTAAAGCAGCAATGCTTAATTCTGAGATTATGGATTCATTATCTTTATTAATCAAAAACATTCTGGCAGATAGCATTAATTGAGATAATTTACTTATTTCTGAATCGGTTAGACCTAAAATATCGTCTAGATCCTCAATTTTTACGTCAGAAGGTAAAAAGATTTTAGTATTTATCAACTCAAGCCATGGTTTTAAAATATATTTCGGTTGTGATTTAAGGTAGATAAAATTAAAATTACCAACCAATATACCATTACTTTGTGCCAAATTATTAAAAATCAAATTAATATTATCAAAGTAAACTTCCGGTTTATAAAGTTTGTCTAAATTATCCGCAGCAAGTATTTTCGGTTTAGTACCTATTAAACTTAAATGATAACTAAGAGCATAAACTATAGAGGCACAGACATTTTGATGTTTTTTTAGGTTGTTATTAAATTGTTCTAAAAATTTTCTTTCGCTCGGATAAAATTGTTTGCTGAAAGGTTCGTCTGAAAATTTATATAAATTAATCCCTACTATACTATTTTCTTTAATATTAATACTCGTTCCGTCAAACAAACCGTGATATAATTCCCCTTCGGTAAAGCCTTTGAGTTTTTCGAGTATTAAGTTACCGCCTTCCTGCTTAAAATCTTCTAGCTTTAAAATATCGGAAAAAATACGCTTTTCTTTTTCCATTGATAAAATTTTATCTTTTAATTTTTCTAGAAAAATTATCTCTAGCTCGCTAAGCGGCGTGTTATAATGTCCGCTTATTAATTTTAAAAATTCTAAAATAAAAGCACGGGATTGTTCTGTATTATCAATTAAAAACGGATTAATGATTTGCTTATCCGCTTCTAACCATGTGCCTTCAAGTGCTTCAATAAAAATCTTAGAATCCTTATTATTAGAAAGATAAATTATAGTCGGATCATATTTAGTAGCTTCGGATATTAAAAAATTTAATAATACGGTTTTGCCGGTTTTTTCCGTACCAAAAATACAAGTATGTCCTTTACCGGTTTGGTCATGAAAATTCATAAAATAAGGAGTGCCTCTTTCGGTTCTAAGCAGCGTTAAAGCACGTCCCCAAGAGGTATATTGACTACCGAGCGGTGAATTATGAAGAGAGGCAAGCGAAGCAACGTGTTCTAACGGGATTGGTGTCATCCTGCGTATAAAAGCAAAATTACCGGGTAGCTGAGACCAAAATGCTTGTTCAATATTTAAGTCTTCTTTTACATGCACTATACCGAGCTTAAAAAGTTCGGTTGAGGCTTTAGCGGTAGCTGCATCAAGCTTGTTATCATCATCTTCTATAACGGTAATTAAAATCTGTTGGTTACAAAATTCAGAAGTAGAGGAGTTATCATTTAACTTGTTAATTCCTTTATGTTCTAAAAGAGCCGGGTCATTACTGATTTTTAAAATATAATCTTGACCTTTTAAAAATGATTTTACGTTTTTCTTATCAACAAAATGAAAAATTTCAGTTACGATTAGCTCAAGAGGTAACTGCAAAAATTTATCAAGTGCTTTAGATGAAGTTTCTTGATATTCTTTTACAGATAATAAAGATGCAAATCTTTTATTTTTTTCGTAATCCGTAACTATCATTTTATCGCCGCTAATCGTATAGTTACTGCTACCCAAAGCAGTGGATAAATCTATTATAGGTACTAAGCAATCGTTATTATTAAGATTGGTTACACGGTTATATAAAAATAAAGGATTAGAAAAAGCATTATTATTTTCAAATATTACTCCGAGCTTTTCTGCCCCAAAATCATTTAAATCATTTAAAAGCTTGTTAGCTACATCTTCTAACTCATGGAAAGCAGAGTCTAAATATTTACTTTCAAAGTCGGTTATTAATTTTCCGGATAGAGAATTTACTAAGGAGCTAAAATTCTTAATTGTAATTTTAGCTGAATCATGAACTACGGAAATATATAAGGTATTGACAAACTTATCGTTCCAGTGGTTTTTTCTTTGCCATAACGTATGAATATTAGCAGGAAGTAATTTTTTATAAGCGGTAGGGTCGTCTAAATTCTGTTTCTCTCGTATTGTATGTATCCAAAATGCAAAATCATGGTTGGTTACATTCTTTTTTATAGAATTTCTAACCATTTCCCGTAAATTATATAGCTTATCGCTAATTTTTTCTGAATTAATTCCGTTAATTTTAATAATTTGCAGTAATTTGCCATCTTTAGTAAGCAAAGTATGCTCATTATAATGACATGCTATCGGTATGAAATCTGGGGCATTATAATTATATATATCCTTATCAAATTTTCGTTGACCACTAAACACAAATAACCTTAATTTAAATTACCGTTTTGTATATTTTATTGCACAAATCGAAAAAGTCCACAGTGTCATACCGTGGCTTGTCCACGGTATCCAGAAAAAATATTTGATACAATAAATATATAAAAAACTAAATTTTTTATATATTTAACTGGATCCCGTGAATAAATCACGGGATGACAGCGGTGAAACTGACCTATGCAACAACTCCCTTTCGTGAGCAAGACACCCAGTATACTCCTAATAAATGAAGAGTTGATAGACGAAGCTCAATTTGGAAAAGAGCAAGGAGTCTGTAAGCCGAGGAGCGGAGCGTACTATAGTACGTGAGCATCTGAAGGTTTACAAAGACGACGTAGCCAATTTTTCAAATTCAGCGAGTATATTACAAAATCCTAGCACGTAATAAACATTATTACAAAACTTTAGCTTATTATTTACGTTTAATAAATAATTATTCTTTATATACGGTGATTTTTTGTAACCCTCCCATATAATCTACTAAAATATCAGGTACGGTTATTGAGCCGTCTTCATTCTGATAATTCTCTAAAATTGCGACCATGGTGCGACCGATAGGTAAGCCGGAAGCGTTTAGAGTATGTACTAAAGTGGTTTCTGTGCTACCGAATTCTTTATATCTTGCTTTCATCCTACGTGCTTGGAAATCTCCGCAATTAGAGCAGCTGGCAATTTCACGATATTGCTTTTGACCGGGAAGCCACACTTCTATATCGTAGGTTTTTTGTGATGCAAAGCCCATATCGCCGGTACAAAGTAGCATAACACGGTATGGTAACCCCAGTTTTTGTAAAATAGTTTCGGAGGCATTTGTCATATATTCATGCTCGTTTTTTGACTCTTCCGGTGTAGTAATAGATACAAGTTCTACTTTACTGAATTGATGTAGTCTGATCATACCTCTTGTATCTCTACCGCTACTACCTGCTTCCGATCTGAAGCATTGTGTATGAGCCACTAAACGCATAGGTAACTTTTCACGGAGGATAATAGTATCGGCAACCATATTAACTAACGATACTTCAGCTGTTGGAATTAACCTATAACCGTTTGTCGTTTCGAAAGAATCTTCGGCAAATTTTGGTAATTGACCTGCATTATACATAGCATTATCACGGACTAATACCGGTGGTGAAACTTCAAGAAAACCGAATTCTTTAGTATGAATATCAAGCATGAAATAGGCTAAAGCACGTTCTAGCCTTGCTAAATCACCTTCTAATGTTACGAATCTGGCCCCTGAAATCTTTGCCGTTTGCTCAAAATCCATTAAATTAAGTTTTACGCCTAATTCAAAATGCTGTTTATTTAAGGCATTCGGATTTATTTCCCCATGGGTACGGATTAGCTTATTCATGCTTTCATCAATACCGTACGGTACGTCTTCTTCCGAAATATTAGGGAGATTATTTAATAACTCATTTAATTCATTGTTATTATTTAAATCCTGCTCAAGTTCTTCAATTTTTTCATTGATATCCTTTACGTCTCTTTGTAATGCTTCAAATTCCTCTCCGCTTTTAGGATTCATACTACCTAAAATTTTTGATTTTACTTTACGTGCATGTTGAAATTCTTGAATTAGATTAGTAATTTTTCTTTTCTTTCCGTCAAGTTCTTCAATTTTTTTTGCCATAGGCTCGATAAATCTTTGCCTTAGCTTTTCATCGAATAATTCTTGATTTTCTCTAATCCATTTGATATTTAGCATTTATAACCTCGGTTTTTTCTAGATAATTACATATTACTATTGAAAGTTCATATAATAAAAGTAGCGGTATTGCAAGAGCAAACTGGCTTAAAATATCAGGAGGCGTTAATATTCCTGCAATAATAAAGTTAACTACTATAGCAATACGCCTTTTTTGTTTAAGTATTTTTACTTTGATTATTTTTAATATATTTAATATTATTATAACAACCGGTAGTTGAAAAGCAATACCAAAAGCTATTATTAAATGAATAACTAAATTTAGATACTCGCTAATCCTTGCTTCTAATATTATCGGAACTATCATATCACGCTTTTCAAAGCTAAGAAAAAAGTTCCAAGCTTTCGGCATTACAAAGTAAAAAACAAACATACTACCGCACCAATATAAAATAGGCGATAAAAAAAGAATAAAAGCAATGATTTTTTTTTCGCCTTTGTATAAACCCGGGCTAATAAATAAATAAGTTTCTAACGAAATTATCGGGATAATAATGGAAAAAGCGGCAAAAGCCGCAAGTTTAATATAGGTAAAAAATGCCTCGGTAAGTCCGGTATAAATTATATTCCGTAAATTACCGTTGCTTAATTTAGCAAGCGGTTCTAATAAAAAACTATAAATCTCATCGCTAAAATAATAACAAGCAGCAAATATAATTATAAAAATAGAGATTATTCTGAATAATCTTGTCTTAAGCTCCGATAGATGTTCTTGAAAGCTGTATAGTTTCATAAATAAAAACTTTTGTTTCTATTTTGTTTATGCACTTTTTGTTATCCTCGTAAAACCCGTTTTACAATATTAGGCTCTTTTTCGATAATTTTGAGAAGTAATTTTGCTGCTCCTGTAGGTACTCTTCTACCTTGTTCCCAATTTCTTAAGGTAGCTACGCTAACTCCAAATGTTGTAGCAAATTGTTGTTGCGTTAATTTCAATTTATCCCGTGCTTCATATACGTCTATATTAGGTAATATAATATCATGTTTATTTGCCTTTAATTTCCCTTTAGCGTACAAAACTGCTTCTTGCATTCCTATTAATATACTTTTTTCAGCCTTATTAGGTTTTTTATTATTCATTTCTTCCTCCTCCAATATATAACTTTACTAACTCTTCACTTAATTTTTTTAATTTGTTACAACTATCGCTACTGATATTTTCTAATTCACTCTTTATAAAACCAGTTATTAAAAATACTGGTATATTTTCATTATAATAAAAGTAAATTACTCTTGCACCTCCGCTTTTACCTTTATTATTACTACTTAATGCAAATCGTAACTTTCTGATTCCTCCAGTTCCTTTTATTATATCTCCCTGCTCAGGGTTAGTAGCAATATAATTAATTATTTCAAAACATTCTTTTTCATTTAAGTTATGTTTAACAAATTTTTGAAACTCTGGTAGTTCAACAACAGAAATAAGTTTTTTATTCATAATAATATGATTAATACGTCATTGGCGTAGAAAAATCAATAAATAAGTTTTATTGATCAACCTTTCTATAATATTTACACTTTGAGTAACTAAAGAGTTGGTAGCAATTTTTCAAGTTCATCGAGTATATATTTTAAAAAATACTAATATAAACAACATACTAAATAAAACGTTACCGAGGAAGAAAAAAGACCAAGAAAGATAACTTGCACAAATACCGCCGATAGTAGCTAAAGCGATGCGGCTAAGAGAGCTGAACGATGCAATAATAGAATATTGGGTTGCAACAAATTCGCTATTACAGAGACTTGCAAAATATATGGAAAGAATTGTACCGGCAAAACCAGAGCAGAAATTTTGTACGGTAACGGTTATCATAAACATTTGAATATCATGACCGATAATTGCAAGAATCATAAACATTAACGGTGATAATAATTGAATGATACCGCCTATAAGCACGCTGCGTAATATACCGATTTTTGCAGATAAAATCCCTCCTAAAGCTCCTCCGATTACCATAACCAATAAACCGTAAGCTTTATAAATTATAGCAATTTCTTGAGTCGTAAAACTTAAATCTAAAAATAAAGGTGAACTCATAGCCATAGGAATAGAATCGGCAGCTTTGTATAAAAACACGAATAGCATAATCAAAAGTAAATAAGGTTGGTCGTTTTTTAAAGATATGATACTGCTTTTTATAACCTCGAAATATTGCTTTACATTTATTAAATTATCGGTCAAATGTCTTTTTTCTTTAGGTTTCGGTTCTTTGATGCATAAAATTATTATAGGTCCAAGCAAAGTAATATAAACGGCAAATCTATATACTATATTCCAGCCCCAAATAACCGATAAATATAAAGCACCGACGCTGCCAAGTAATATACCGAGGCGGAAACCTATACTGCCGGAAGTAAAAGCTAAAGATAGTTCTTTTTTTGAAGTAGGTCTTTCAATGCGGTACGCATCAAGTACGATATCTTGCGTGGCAGCACAAAAAGAAACGATAAATAAAATAATTGCGGTTATATATATATTATCGCACGGGTTAAAGCTTGAGAATCCAAGCATAGCAAGAGTTAAACATATTTGCGATGCTATTGCCCAGCCTCGTCTTGTTCCAAGTTTAGAACATAAAAAAGGTATAGAATATTTATCGACAAAAGGGGCCCATATTACTTTTAAGCAATAGGGAAAAGCAGCTAAAGATATAGAGCCTATTATATCGGTGGTATATTTTGCTTCGGATAATTGATAAGGAACGGTAAAAAAAATCAAATTAAACGTAAAACCGGAAATTAGACCTAAAAATAAAATCCCAATTAGATATGATTTTGTTGATAACTTACTTATCATTTATATTGCATTTTTAATGAGTAAGGGGCAACTTTAGAAAATATTTTTCCGACTACCGGTATTTTAGTTATTACGCTACTAATAAAGAAAAATGAAGGAATAACGTTGCCTTTAACCTTAATTGATTTTTGTTTAGTATCAATATTACCTTTCATCGTAAAGTCAAAAAACGGTCCGTGTGCTTCTGATTCGGAGATAGTAATAATGTTATTACTATAACCGAATTTACCAGTCATATTTTCAAATAGAACATCCTTGTTATTAGTAATCGAGCTAAGAAAGCCGGGTAATGAAACGAAAGAAACGATACGTGTTAAAAAAGGAGTATCGAGTACGGTAAAATTTGTTATAGAAAATCTACCGTCTAATATCGGTATTATCTCGCCTTTTTTGACCTCATATCTTTTTGTGTTAAGGTTAAGCTTGAGGTAACCGTTTTTCATAGCGGTATACATTCCGAGTCCTTTAAGTAATGCTCCGGCGTTATCCGATTCAATTAACCATTGTTCATAACTTTCTTGGGCAGTAAGAGACATACTAACTTTTTTATCGGCAAGGTTTGCATTTAGAAACCCCGAGAAACATCTTACCTTATCGCATTTAATGCTTAAGTTAAAATTATCCAGAGCTATATTATTTTTTAAAAATATTTTAGATATATTGGTTTTTAAAGTAATATTACTGGTAGAATCGCCTTCTTTTTCTAAAAACTGCATCATATCGGAGTTTGAAAGATCTAATTTGGTTCCATAAATTTCGGTATTAATAACATGCTTATTATTATCTATAAAAATTTTTCCGCTTAAATTAGTATTTATATGGTTAATGTAAGGTACAGATATATCATAAGTATTTTTCTTAACTAAAACATTACCTTGTACTTTTAAATTATCTTCGCCGGAAAGGTTAAATCCGATCTTATCGTCTAACTTAGTGTGGATATTTAAATTAGCTTTTTTAGATAATTTTTTATGAATAGCAATTTTATCTATATAAAATTCTAAGTTATTGAGATTGGAACTAACATTAATAAAAGCCGGATTATTATCTTGTTTTATATATTCGAAATTTAAAACTGTGCTACCGGACAGCAGTTTAAATATACCGAATTTTTGATTATTGCCTGTAATATTACTTTTTACTTTAAAAGAACAATTATGGTTTTGATTAGTCATATCATGGTCATAAGTAAAATTACTCGTGTAATTATTAATTTTACCTTTACCGCTAATATTTAACTGATTATCTTTGAAAACTCCCTTGGCTTCACCGTTTTGTAATAAAATATTATTATTTAGAGTATTGAAATTTATACTCGTTAATGTTGATAAAATATTATAACTATTACTAATTTTAGGATTTAATGGGATTATTATTTCTATTATCGAGTCTGCGTTTCCTTTGATTTTCTTTAAATCAATATCTTGGGATTTAATATTTTGATAGGTATTATTAGGTATAAAGTCAACTAAATCATCAATCTCGCCTTTTGCCGTAGCATTTAAGATAAATCGTGATTTTTCTATACCTTCCCATTTGAAAGTCATGACGCCGTTAGAAATGAGGCTATTACCGCTATAAGCTTCATTAATCAAAAATTTAATATCTGATCCTACAACGATTATATTAGTATCGACTTTAGTTAAAGCCGGTAAATCTTTATAATACTTATATTCAAAATTTGATATACGCAAATTCGCTTTTAAACTATCTTCGTCTAAAATATCTTTTCTTAGAGATTTTTTGTCTAGTTTAATGCTTAGCTCTCCGTTTTGTATATAGCCCTGTTTTATATGTTCTTGCAAATATAAGATAACGGGATTATTCGGTATAATTTTATCTACGGTTTGATAAATTATTAAAGGAATATTTGCGGCATTAGCGTTTAGATCTATGTTTTTATCGGTTATTAAGCCGTTTAATGCTAAAAACGCTTTATCCCCGAAAGTTAGTTTACAATCAATAGTTTTAGGATTATTTTTCGAGTAGTTGGTGTTATGAATGCACAAAGCTTTACCGAGCGGTAAGTTAGCTCCTGTTTCGTCGGCTAAAATATCACTTTTAATTGAATTCAAGTTTATATTAGTTAAAATATCCTTTTTAATAATATTTAAAGTATAATCACCGCTTATCTCGGTATCAACGATTTTGTCGTCATTGTTAGACATCAAAGAAAATTTGTTAATATTAAAATTAGCAGATAGTAAAGAATTAGAAATTAAATTTTTAAAATTAAGAGCAAGTACAAAATCGTTAATTTCGCCCTTAGCATTATCAACAAAACTTAAAGAAATTTTATCTATTGCTAAACGGTTTTCCTTAAATTCTAAATTATTTATTACAGCTTTGATGTCGTTTTTACTTAAATAAAATTCAATTATCTTTTTTATAGGCTTATTCATATATCCCTTATTCGCACTATAAAAAATTAGAGTGAAACTCAAGGATAAGAAAATAAAAACTATAAGGATATTAATAAAAAATTTTTTAAGAAAATGCATTTGAAGTGATAAATAAGGATTAAAATATGATTGTAATCTCAGCTAAATATAAAGTATAATTGAGGTTCTGTATAGCTTCAATAAAATAACTATTTTCTTAATCAAAATATCTTAGAATTATAGAAAGCAAAATATAAAATTTAATAGAAAAGTCACGAAAAATATGAATATTACGTTTATCGGTAGTGGATATGTTGGGTTAGTTTCCGGAATTATGATGAGTTATTTAGGTCATAATGTTACTTGCCTTGATCTTGATGAAACTAAAATCACTAAATTAAACAATCAGATATTACCGCTTTACGAAGCAGAGCTTGACGAATATTTTAAGAAAGCTTTAGCTGCCGATAGATTAAAATTTACAAATATTTATAGTGAAGATCTTAAAAATTCCGATGCAGTTTTTATTACCGTCGGTACGCCTTCAAAAGAATCGGGGGAAGCAAATTTAGAATATGTATATGAGGCAATAGATAAAATTTCTAGCTATATAAGTAGAGATTGTCTGATCGTGATTAAATCTACTACGCCGCCCGGTAGCTGTAATGATATTATAGATTACCTTGCGGGAAAAGGTTTTACGTATAATGTTGCTACAAATCCCGAGTTTTTAAGGGAGGGTGCAGCAGTTAAAGATTTTTTGTATCCTGATCGTATAGTTGTCGGAGTGAATAATAAAAAATCAGAAGCAGTATTAAAAGAAATTTATACACCTTTAACAAATAAAGGAGTAAATTTAATGGTAACTGATCCTGTAACTGCCGAGCTTATTAAATATGCTTCAAATAGTTTTTTAGCTATTAAAATTGCATTCATTAATGAGATGGCAGATTTATGTGAAAAAGCAGGCGGCAATATCAAAGATTTAGCGAAAGGCGTGGGGCTTGATCAAAGAATCGGAGAAAGGTTTTTAAATGCAGGACCTGGCTTTGGCGGTTCGTGTTTTCCCAAAGATTTATTAGCTCTAAATAGCTTAGCTGCGGACTATCGTACGGATGGTAAAATTCTTGAAGCAGTAATTTTAAGTAATAAGAATCGCCCAAATAATATGGTAAATAAGATCAGTACTTTATTAGGTAGGGATTTAAACGGGAAAAAAATAGCAGTGTTAGGTTTAACCTATAAAGCAGGGACAGACGATGTTAGAGCAAGCCCTGCAATTGAGATCATCAAAATTTTACTAGATAAAGGTGCATATGTTAAGGCATTTGATCCGATGGGAAGTAAGAATGCTGAAAAGGTTTTAAAAAACAACAATTTATCATATTTAGATTCGGCAGATAAAGCTTGTAAAGAATCCGATGCTATAGTTATTGCTACCGAATGGTCTGAATTTACAAAGCTTAATTGGCAGGAAATTTACGACTCAGCAAAGCTGCCTATAATTATTGATCTGAGAAATATTTTGGATGCTGAAAAGCTAAAAGAAATTGGATTTGAATATTATGGGATTGGGAGTAGAATTTAGCGATGCCTGCGTGGACACCGGAGTCGTCATTGCGAGGAGAAGCATAGCTTCGACGCGGCAATCTAGTAAAAATGCATAGCATTTTTTAATTATTTTACTGGATTGCCACGTCGCTTCGCTCCTCGCAATGACGATGAGGTATCTAGGCAACAATGCCGCCACGGCATGACACGGTGTCATCAAGACAATAAACTTTAACACTAATTATAACATGCAACCTGAATTTATTCATTTAAGAACCCAAAGTTCCTATTCTTTTTTAGAGAGTGCATTAACTACCGAGAAGATAGTAGAGCTTGCCGTTTCTCATAAAATGCCTGCTGTTTGTATGGCAGATAAAAGCAATTTATTCGGATCGTTGGAATTCGCTTTATATGCAATAAAAAAGGGGTTGCAACCAATCCACGGCGTTATCCTCAATATAAAATACGATACAGATGTTTTTGCTCAAATTTTATTGATAGCTAAGGATGAAATCGGCTATAAAAATCTGCTAAAATTATCTAGTCTTACCTTTACTCAAAACGATCGTAAAATTTGCGATCATATTACTTTCGATAATCTAATAGCACATCAGGAAGGGCTAATAGCGTTATGTTGTTATACCGATGGTATTGTCGGAAAATATTTGCTCGCTCGCAAAGAAGAGCAAGCTATGATGTTCGCACGCAAATTGCAGGAAATTTTAGGGGATCGTTTTTACTTCGAAATTATGAGGCATGACTTGCCGGAAGAGCAGTTTATCGAAGATGCTTATATTAAAATTGCAAATGAACTTTCTATACCGCTTGTTGCGACTAATAAGGTGTTGTTTAGCGAGCAGAATATGCATGATGCACATGACGTATTGTTATGTATTTCAGCCGGTGTTACCAAGGAGTATCCCGATCGTAAAACAGTTAGCGAGAATTGTTATTTTAAATCAACTAAGGAAATGGTCGAGCTTTTTGCCGATCTGCCTGAAGCAATTGAGAATACGGTATATTTAAGCCAACGTTGTTATTTTGCGGCACATACTAACCCGCCAATGCTGCCTAATTTTGCTACAAAAGATATTAATCGACCTCTTCAGGAACTCGCTTATAGAGAGGAATTTGAAGGAGACACGGAGCACAGAACCACAGCGTACATAGACGTACGTGAGGATTCGAGCACCGGATCGACGTACAAATTACCTCTAGAAGTAGAGTTTCCGAAGAGGTCGAATGAAGCGGATTTAATTAGAAAAGAAGCAAAAGAAGGGTTGCTTGCAAGGCTAGATATAAAATTTAAATCCGAGAATATTTCTGCAGAAAATCAAGAAAGCATTAAAACCGAGTATTTTACTCGTCTTGATTATGAGCTGGATATAATATGTAATATGGATTTTGCTGGTTATTTTTTAATCGTATCCGATTTTATAAAATGGAGTAAAAAACAAGGTATTTTAGTAGGTCCAGGTAGAGGTTCGGGTGCAGGTTCGGTTGTTGCTTGGAGCTTGCTCATTACGGATCTTGATCCTATTAAATTCGGCTTATTATTTGAGAGATTCTTAAATCCCGATCGTATTTCTATGCCTGATTTCGATATCGATTTTTGTCAAGAAAGACGTGAAGAGGTTATTAATTACGTACGTTCTAAATATGGTAATAACAGAGTAGGGCAGATCATAACTTTTGGGAAAATGCAGGCAAAAGCCGTTATTAAAGACGTCGCACGAGTACTAAGCCTGCCCTATAAATTTGCTGATTATCTTACTGAGCTTGTGCCTTTTAGTGCAGTGAATCCTGTAACACTCGAGCAGGCTATTCGTGAAGTGCCTGAGCTTTCCAGTGCTGCTAAAGGTAACGGCTTATATAATTTAGAAGGAGAGTTGGAGCTAATTAGGCAAGTGCTTGATACATCATTAATTCTTGAGGGGTTGCATAGGCATTCATCAACGCATGCAGCAGGTATAGTAATTGCTGGTACTGATTTAGTCGATATAGTGCCGGTTTATAAAGATGCTAATTCCGACATGTTGGTAGTCGGTTACTCTATGAAATATTGCGAGCTTGCAGGTTTAATTAAATTTGACTTTTTAGGTCTGCAAACTTTGACGGTTATTACGGATTGCAAGAAGCTTTTAAAAGAACGGGATATAGAAGTAGATTTCGACAATATGACTTTTGATGATGAGAAAACTTATCAAATGTTATGTAAAGGTAAAGGAGTCGGGGTATTCCAGTTTGAAAGTGCGGGGATGAAAGATACGCTGCGGCGTTTAAAACCTGACTCTATCCATGATTTAATAGCTCTTGGTGCTTTATATAGACCCGGACCTATGGAAAATATCCCGACTTATATAGCTTGTAAGCATAAGCTACAGCAACCGGATTATTTACATAAATTACTGCAACCTATTTTAGAAGAGACTTACGGTGTTGTAATATATCAAGAGCAGGTACAAAGAATCGCCCAAATTCTTGCAGGATATACCCTAGGGGCTGCGGATTTACTTCGTAGAGCTATGGGCAAGAAGATTAAAGCCGAAATGCAGCAGCAAGAGGAAATTTTTGTTAAAGGTGCGATAGCTAATAAGGTTTCCGAGTCTCAAGCTAAATCTATTTTTGCAACCGTGGCTAAATTTGCCGGTTATGGTTTTAATAAAGCACATGCGGCAGCTTACGGTGTTATTTCATATCAAACGGCATATCTTAAAGCTAATTATCCGGCTGAGTTTTTAGTTGCGTGTTTAAATCTTGAATTAAATAATCATGACAAAATCAACCTATTCCTGCAGGAAGCAAAAGATAGTAATATAAAAATCATCGCTCCTAATATTAATATTTCTAGTGGGTATTTTAGTACTTCTAAAAATGCCATAATCTTTGCTCTAGGGGCGATTAAAGGAGTCACGCCGAATTTTGGTAAGTTAGTGATGGATGAGAGGATAGCAAGAGGAGCTTTTAAATCCATCATCGATTTTATTGAAAGATTGCCGCCGAAAGCTATTAATAGTAAATTACTTGAGAATTTAATTAAAGCTGGTTGTTTTGATGAGTTACATGATAATAGGCAGCAATTATTTTTAAGTATCCCGAAATTACTTGCTTATTCTATTTCTTATCATGAAGAACAAGAATCTAACCAATTAAGTTTAATTAAAGTCTCAAGCTTAAGTAAGCAGATATTAGTGCCAAGTGATCATGCCGATAAAAATACTTTAGCTTTCTACGAATTTGAAGCATTAGGATTATTTATTTCTAATCACCCGCTTGAGGAATATAAGGAAATATTCACACGGTTAAATATTTTAACAGTAAATGATTTATATAATAGTTTAGACAACGGTGCTAATAGAGTAACACTTGCCGGTGTGATACAAAAGAAAGACTCCCGTATGTCGGCAAGGGGTAGATTTGTTACGTTAGTACTTTCCGATCCGCAAGACATTTTTGAATTAAGTATTTTCAGTGAAGAAGTTTTAAAGGATTACGTGCATTTGCTTAATGTTAAAAGCTTAGTGGTTGTTACTTGTGATTTAATCAAAGATGAAGGCGGGGTAAAGCTAACGGCAAAAAGCTTTGCATCGATTGAGGATGCAATAAATAATAAGCAATTTGAATTGCAGCTTTACCCTAAAAATTATGATGAGTTACAGAAAATATTAGATATATTAAAGGTTCGCATAACTAATGATGAAGAAAGCAACGCTAGAGCTACGATATATGTGCAAAGCGAAGCAGTCAAAAATTTCATAGCAAAAGTCACCTTACCCGAGAAATTTTTTCTACAAGGGCAAGATTTTGAAAATCTTAAAGTTTTAGGAGGTTTTTAATAATTCTATTTCTTTTTTAGACAATTTCGTTATTTTTATAATAGAATTTATTGGCAGACCTTCTCTTATCATTTCTTGTACTAAAATAATTTTTTCCTGTCTTCTTCCTTTTTCAATGCCTTTCTCAATCCCCATTTCAACCCCTTGCTTGATTCCTTGCTTAACCCCCTGTTTGACCCCTTGCTTGATGCCCTGCTTGAGTCCTTTTTCTATTCCTTGTCCAATTCCCTGTTTAATACCTTTCTTGAATCCTCGTTGAAGTCCTTGTTGTTCGCATTTATGAGCAATACTGTTTGCGATACTATCTGCAATACTTACCATAATTTTTTCTCTTTTTTTAGGATTTAATGCGATTTAAGCATTTCTTCTAATTCTATTTTATCATCTTCTTTGATTTTGTTCAACGTGTAGAATAAAATTAGTTCTATATAATCAATGCCTATGTTA
>DYDX01000062.1 GCA_020404425.1 Rickettsia endosymbiont of Pyrocoelia pectoralis | reverse complement strand
TTATAGGAGGAAAAGATACCAGCGGAAATTATGAATATGTTAATAATACCAATACAACCGGACATTTAGATAAATTTCAGGATAATGAGGTTGGATTTTATAAAGCTCCGAACGGTAATTGTTTTTTAAATGATCAGTCGGGAATATTAGGTAAATTAATGAATGAACTAGGCGGATGGGTAAATATTATGACAGCATAGATTTAGACACCATTTCTAAATTCTTGTTTTGAGGCGTTACTAACTAACAATAGACATCGTCATTGCGAAGCCACGAAGTGGCTGCGGCAATCCAGAAAAATAATAAAAAAATGCTATAAATTAGCATTTTTGACTGGATTGCTTCGTCAATTACTTCGTAATTTTCCTCGCAATGACGTTAATTTATTAACTAATCAGTCTTTAGTTAGCAATACCAAAAAATTCAATATTGACAAAGTTTTAAAATAGTGATAATTAATATACAAATAATTAGCATACTAATTAAATATGATATCTTTAAAAATTAATAATTTAATACAAAATTGGCGTTGGCGTAGATAATACGTTTGCGGGTTTACTATGCGTAAATCTAAATTTTGATTTTTAAATTATAATTTTTATAGGATATTAACATGTTCCTTTCTAAAAAAAATCTCTTATCTTTCCTACTATCTTTACTTTTTACCATATCAGTTTACGCCGATCAAAAGAAAGTAGCCATTATTGTTCCTCTTGAACATGAAGCGATGACACAAATTATTTCGGGTATAAAACAAGCACTTACAGACATAAATGCAGAAATAATAATTAAAAATGCTCACGCTGACCCTAATATCTTGCTTGCTATTATAAAGCAAATAAAGGAGCAGGGGGCGGATGTGATAATCCCGATCGGTACTTCTGCAAGCCAAACAGCTATTGCCCATATAAAAGACAAGCCTATTATTTGTGCTGCAGCTATGATCAATAACAAGAATCTTCCATTAGTTACGGGCGTTAATGATGAAATAAAAATCACCGATACTATCCACAAATTATCGTTTTTAAAGAATATAACCCTAATTTATAGCAGTAGTGAAAAGGTTATACTGGAAGTGGACGAGCTAAAGTCATATGCTAAGAAAAATAATATCTCTTTGCATGCGGCAATAGTGCAGAATTTGAATGACTTACCACTAGCTGTAAAGAATGCTCCGGAGAATACGCAAAGCTTTATAATCTTAAAAGACCATTTAATAGTTAGCGGTATAAATATTTTAAAGCAAGAGGCCTTTAAGCGAAATATCCCGATCATTGCATCGGATGAAGGTTCGGTAATAAGCGGTGCAACCATAGCACTTGGAGTAACGGAAAAAGAAATCGGTATAAAAGCCGGCATGCAAGCAAAAGAAGTTTTACAAGGCACTCCCCCCAAAGATATTCCGTTTCAAAATATGGATGATTTAACTTTGTTTATTAACCTTAAATCATTTATCAAACAAGCAATTTTGACTAAAGAAAATATAGCTTCACTTCCTTTTACTCATAAAGAAATAGAAGAATAATATGTTTTCTTTATTCATGAACGTACTTGAGCAATCTTTAATAATGTTGCCGCTGATTTTAGGGATGTATATAAGCTACCGAATCCTGAAAATTACCGATCTTACCGTAGACTGTACTTACGTGCTTGGTGCTGCAGTATTCGCCAAGATTATTCCGTTTGGATTATTTCCAGCGATAATATCGGCTATAATAGCCGGCATCGTCATTGGCAGTATAGTTAGCTTCATGCAGAAAAATAACCGTATAAGCGGGCTTATAGCCGGCATACTGGCAAGCTTTATGCTTTATTCAGTTAATTTACAGATTATGCAGCGTCCTAATATATCAACGCTTGGCATGCCGACTATGTTATCTCTCTTTAATGCTGAGAATTGGTTGATACCTTTGATTATAATTAACTTTATTGTTGTATTTATAGTTATTGTTTTACTAAAAGGTAAACTCGGTTTATTGCTTCGGGCTTTTGGCTTTAATAAAGATCTGCTTATTACTTTGGGCAAGCCTGCCGAGCTTTACCGCATAATCGGACTTAGCATCAGTAATGGGCTTGCCGCCTTAACGGGTACTTTATCTGCTCAAATAAATGGTTTTGCCGATATTAATATGGGTTTCGGAGTAGCTTTAGTCGGTATCGGAGCAATAGTTATAGGGCGTCAATTCATCGCAATAGCTTTAATGCTTTTAAAGAAATATTTTCCTGTTTTATAGGGATATTATTTTACTTTCTGACTTTAAGTATTTTATTGCGTATCGGGATTGATCCTATTAACCTCAAGCTAATTTTAGGAATAGTATTGTTCATTTCTCTAAGCTCTATGAAGAAAGAGGCTGTATGAAACCTTATTTATATGCAGAAAAAATAAAGTTTAAAGTTAAAGAAAGAAGCGAACCGATCATTTTTGAAACAAATATCAGTATTGCTAAAGGGGAATTTGTCGTAATAGTAGGAGCTAACGGTAGCGGTAAATCTACTTTAACTAAAATTTTGGCAGGTTATTTCAAACCAACTAGCGGAAAAGTCTTTTTAGATCAAGTAAGAATTGATAAAATAGCTCAATCGCAAAAGGCTTCTACGTTAATTACTATAACTCAAAAAGCTGAAGATAGGCTATTTTCCGAATTAACATTAGAAGAAAATATCACTTTATGGGAAAGTCGTTTTCCTAGCCATAAGCGGTTAACGAGCAGGGAAGTATTGGAGCTTACAGGCTCTCCTAATCGATTTTTACCGTTATTATCCCAGCAATTAGGAAAATTTTCCGGAGGGGAAAAACAGATTATATTATTGGCACTTAGCATAGCTCATCCGCCGAAAATATTATTTCTAGACGAGCATACGGCAAATCTAGATCCAAAAGCTTCCAAAGAAGTTATGAAAAAAACTGCCGAAATTATAGAGCAGCATAAGATAAATTCGGTTATGATAACGCATAATTTAGAAGATGCTGCAAATTACGGCAAAAGGCTTATCATACTAGATAAAGGGCAGGTGGTACTCGACTATATAAAGCCTCTAGATTTCTCTTTGATAGAGCTGAAGAAGCTGTTAGATTAAAGTACCGTCTAAATTTTCTGTAATTTTCGTCGGTTCTTCTAAAATATTCAAGATTTCCGTAGCACAATAAATTTTATCTCTTTTGCCGGTAGAGGTTTGTACAATAATCCCTAATTTTTCTAGCTTATTGACTACTCTTTGAGCAGTCGTAAATGCCACATCAAATTTCTTTGATATATTATTTATAGTACAAAAAGGTGTTACGGCTAAATTTTTTATGATTTCTTGGTCTATATTAT
This sequence comes from Rickettsia endosymbiont of Pyrocoelia pectoralis, assembly GCA_020404425.1. Lineage (GTDB taxonomy): Bacteria > Pseudomonadota > Alphaproteobacteria > Rickettsiales > Rickettsiaceae > Rickettsia. The sequence continues at coordinate 7,975 of DYDX01000062.1, read as the reverse complement.
TAGCACGATTACTCCCTACTTTAATTTGCCATTTTACGATTAATGCATTAATACGTTCAGCTCGTGACAATACATCTAAGCCTTGGACAATAACACCGTTTAAAAAATATATAAGCCATTCATTCCATGTGCCTTTACTACTTACATTACATAGCTGTTTATAATATTCATCACGGGTAGCTTCAAAAAAAGCACTTAAATATAATATAGGGGAGGGTAATAATTTATGCTCGATTAAGAGTATCGTAATTAATAATCGTCCAATACGTCCATTACCATCTAAAAATGGATGAATAACTTCAAATTGGTAATGACATAATGCAATATGAATTAATGAAGGCATCATTCTATCATATAAAAATTTCTCAAAACTATCTAAGCAGTTCATTAATTCTTCGGGTATAGGAGGAACATATTTAGCAGTATTTAAGGTACATCCGGGGCTACCGATCCAATTTTGTGATTTTCGAAATTCTCCGGGAGTAGCATGTGATCCCCTAACCGATTTCATAAGTTTTTCATGTATCTCTTTAATCAGCCTTAATGATAAAGGGAATTCTTTTATACGTTCAAGCCCATAATCTAAAGCCAATATATAATTTTGTACTTCTGTTAAATCATCAGGATGACGATCAACATGAATATCAACGTCTTTAGCTAACATTTCGCTTAATGTTGTACTTGTACCTTCTATTTTACTTGATAATACTGCCTCACGTGTAATAAAAGGACGCATAAGCAAATGTGGATTCGGGAGTTGTACACTTTCTCGCGTGAGCATACCTAAAACATGATTAGCTTTTGATAAACTAACTGCTAATTCATTACTCCATTCTAGCATAGGAGGTAAGGGATGTGGTATAAAAGAATAATAACCGGTCAAAGTTTTTATAATTTTACCTGAAGATGAATTTTTAATATCCATATATACTCGATGAACTTGAAAAATTGGCTACAGCTAAATTCAAAAAACTTGATACAAGCGAATTTTACAGGATTTGCCTTTGCTCACGTACTAAATGTACGTTCCGCAGGCTCACCTTTAAATTCATCTTGTCTGAAGCTTTTTGAATTTAGCTGCATGCCGCCTTTATAAACCTTCGGATGCTCACGTACTTTTGTACGTTCCGCTCCTCGGCGTGCAAACTCCTTGCTCTTTTCCAAGTTGATCTTCGTCTACCAACTCTTCATTTTGCTTTGGAGTATGTATTTCTAATATAAATGTTATTTTCGAAAAAGTCAAAAAACGAAAATAACGAGCTTTCTTATTTTCGTTTGTGCAAATTATAATTATAGTTATTATCGATTTTTATAAAAAACGATAATAAGAATAAGCTGTATTTTTCTTTTTGATCTTTACTAAGAAAAGATAATGATTTATATTTTCTTAGTAAGCATGTATTAAGAAAAGATATGAATAAAAGAATAGGGGTATATATTACTCAAAAAGTAGCAAATGAAGTATATAAAGCTTATATACCGCCCAAATTACCGCCAGATCCTTCCATAGATTTAACAAGGCTTTATCCCTATCTTGAAAAGGCTACTTTAGCATTAGCAGAATTAAATATAACATGTAAGTCCATTCCTAACACTTCGTTATTTACTTACATGTATGTTCGTAAAGAAGCTTTGCTTTCAAGCCAAATTGAAGGTACGCAAAGCTCGTTTTCAGATTTGATATTATTTGAGCATAATCAAAAACCGGAAATATCTTTAGAAGATGTAGAAGAAGTATCTAATTACGTAAAAGCTATAACTTACGGTTTAGAGAAATTAAAAGATGGTTTTCCTCTATCTTTAAGGTTATTAAGAGAAATCCATAACATACTACTTTCCGGAGGGCGTGGGTCTAAAAAATTACCCGGTGAGTTTAGGCGTTCTCAAAATTGGATTGGAGGTACAAGACCGGGAAATGCCTTATTTGTTCCACCGCCTGTAGATTATTTGTATGAATGTTTAGGGGATTTTGAAAATTTTCTACATAATGATAGTTTACCGGTGCTTATTAAAGCAGGACTTACTCATGTTCAGTTTGAAACAATACATCCGTTTTTAGACGGTAACGGCCGCTTTGGGCGATTATTAATTACATTATTGCTTTGTCACTATAAAATACTTGATGCACCGATCTTATATCTTAGTCTTTATTTAAAGCAAAATCGTCATATCTACTACGAATTACTTCAAGAAGTTCGAATACACGGTAACTGGGAAACTTGGCTAGAATTTTTTTTAGAAGGGGTTTATAAATCTGCGATGCAAGCAATTCAAACGGCAAACCTGATTAATCAATTATTTGCAAAAGATACTTCAAAGCTAGCAGAAGTAGGTAGGGCAAGGTTTGCCTGCATACAAGTTTTAGAATATATGAAGTTATTACCGCAAGTAAATGTACCTATACTTGCCAAAGAATTAAATATTACTGCTCCGACGGCAAGACATGCTCTTGAATTAATGCGAAAACTTGAAATTTTACGGGAAATAAGCGGTAAAAAGCGTGATAAAATATATGTATATCGCAAATATTTAGACATCCTTGAGGAAGGAGCAGAACCTTTTAAAATAAATTAGTTTTTTCGCTTACATTTGAAGTGAGATAACAGGTTACAAGGAAACATATAATTGTTCTATAATCCATATTATGGAAAATAGGATAGTTATGTCGTTAAATCCTACCGTCCTTGTTTCCCTAAGAGAAACTGCACGCCTTTATACTACAGGTTAAGGGTTATTATGCAGCTTTAACTCAAGTAGAAAAATGGGTGGCTCAAAATGTCAAGGTTACGGAAAAAATAATACAAATGCTTCATGCTTTAGTTATGGCTGACGGTAGAACTAACTTTAAACCTACGGCATATAGAGACGGACAAAACGTTATTAAAGATAGCCAAACCAAAGCAATTATTTATATGCCTCCGGAAGCACAAGACGTAAAAAGCTTGATGCACTCTATGGTATCATGGATTAATGATAGTACTATACTCCCCTCTCCTATCATTGCAGGAATAGCTCACTATCAATTTGCGACAATTCACCCTTATTATGACGGTAACGGTAGAACGGCAAGGCTACTTACAACCCTAATACTTCATCTAGGCGGTTATGATTTAAAAGGTCTTTATTCCCTTGAAGAATATTATGCTAAAAACTTAGGAGCTTATTACGAAGCTATTAGTATAGGACATCATAATTATTACATGGGGCGTGCTGAAGCCGATATAACAAACTGGGTAGAGTATTTCGTAAGCGGTATGGCTATGTCTTTTGAGAAAGTACTTGAGCAAATGCAAGAAGCTAACAATAAAGGGCTTCCTGATACAAGTTCTTTACTAAGAAAGCTTGATCCTAAGCAAAGAAGAGTTTTGGAGCTTTTTAAACAATTCGAAGTTATAAATAGTAGTCAGATCGGTAAGCTTTTTGGTTTTAAACCGCGTACAAGTGCTAAACTTTGTGCCGATTGGGTTGATCAAGGTTTTTTAAAAATTGTAGATTCCTCTAACAAAGGAAGAAAATATACCTTAAATGACCATTATATTGAACTGATCGTATAAACACGTATATTGATTGATAGACGAAGTTTAATTTTTTCAAATTAAACGAGTATACTGGTGCATTCGATTGGATTCGAACCAACGACCTTTGCCTTCGGAGGGCAATACTCTATCCAGCTGAGCTACGAATGCACGAGAGTTAAGCTTCAGGTTTTTAGAGTATAAAGCATAACTTAAAATGCTTTATTAGTCTAGAAATAAGTGTTGTACTGTTTGGTTGTGATTCCTTTCTGTCATCGGCATTGCTTGCGTGGATCGGTTTTTCCACTGACGGGATCCAGTTAAACATATAAAAAATTTAGTTTTTTATATGTTTATTTTATTAAATATTTTTTCTGGATCTAGTTCCCAAGGCACGGGATGACACTAAACGGAATTTTCGATTCATGTAACAACGCTTTCGCAGGAATGACATCTATCCACGCAATGCACCGGCTTTTAATTTATCTTTTCCTGCTAAACATTTTACTAAGCTATTAACCGCTTGTTGTTCTTCGGTACTTTTAATTTTCATAAAATTTCTTGAAACTTCAATACACATACGTTGATGTTGAGTATGTACCGGTTGAGGCTTATTTGCTTCTTCCAATCCTTCAAAGAAATAATCAATATTTCTGTCTAAAGCTTCGGCGATTAATACTAATCTTCCTACGGAAATTCTATTAATTGCTTTTTCGTACTTTTGTAATTGTTGATGCGTAACATCTATTACTTCGGCTAACTGTTGACGAGATAAGCCTTTTGCCAGCCTTAAAGAATAAATTTTCTTTCCTATGAAACTATCGATTTTTTGTATAAGGTCGTTTTTCCTACCCATTTTCCTCTCCTTTGTTACTATTTTTAGGCTGTTTTAATAATTTTTATTATAAAAACTATTATTTTACTGTATAAAATAAATATATCCATCAATAATTTTATATTATTAATCTTAATACAATTATTAGTGGAAATAATACCATATTTTTATGTTACATACAACTATAAAATAATATTTTTTAAGTTTTTTGTAATCAATTAGTAAAAAATATTTAACTATTATATTATAAAAACAAAAAAATTATATAAACTTAAAAATATTTCTTATTAAATAAAAATTTTATTTATATAATAATATGCATCCGAAAATATTAAAACCTTTTAAATTATAGTAAAAAGCAAAATAAATTATATATAATTGCAACTTAATAAAAAAACAAATTTCTGGTGTATTATAGGAAAATATTAAATTAATGCAAGAATTAATTTAATATCTATAGTAATATTTCAAATATTTTTTTATATTATAGTATTTTTATTTAATTATAATTATTGATATAGCTGATTTTAATGAAAAAAATTTTTAATTGTCTTTATGTAGCTCTATTTAAAATGATAGATCATGACGGAGTTGAGCATTCCGGTTATATGTCATTTATGGTTCTTTTATCAATTTTTCCTTTTCTTGTATTTTTATTAGCTCTTACAAGTTTTTTAGGAGCTTCTGAGCTTGGGCAGAACTTTATCCAAATTTTTCTGGATAGTATGCCGGAGCAAGCAACGGAATCAATTGAAAATAGGATTAGAGAGCTATTAAGTGCTCCTCCGCAAAGCTTAATGACTCTTGCAGTAGTAGGTAGTGTTTGGACATCTTCTTCATTTGTAGAGTGTTTAAGGACTATTTTAAACCGTGTGTATGAGATAAAATCCCCTCCCCCTTATATAAGAAGACGGTTACTTAGCATTTTGCAGTTTCTTATAATTAGTATTCTAATTACTTTCACTATGTTTCTTTTAGTATTTATCCCTATAATTGTTGCTAAATTACCGATAATATTAGAGACTACAGAGCAATATAAAGGTGTTTTAAATCTTATAAGATACGCCTTAATCCTAATTTTATTATTTTTAGGAGCATCGTCCTTATATTATATATTGCCTAATGTGAAATTAGATTTTACCGATGTATTTCCAGGAGCTTTATTAACCGTAATATTATGGGTGATAAGCGGACATTTATTATCAACTTATATAGTTTATTATAATCAATTAAACTTAATGTACGGTTCTCTTGGTAGCATAATAGTAACATTAATATTTTTCTATATCATCAATATGATATTTATTTACGGTGCAGAATTTAACTATTTAATGAAGAATTATACGGCAGATAAAAAGGTTTAATAGAAATCCTAAATGTCATTCCTGCGGAAGGATGGCTTGCGTGGAGCATATTTATCGTCATTGCGAAAAAAAACTGTAAGTTTTGACGAAGCAATCTCAGGAGTTTTTCCTTACGAGATTGCCACGTCGCTTCGCTCCTCGAAATTGATAATCATTTATTATAGTAAATCTGCTATATTTTTGACCAAGAGCTTGTGCTAATGGATTCTTCCTGGACAAACATATGAACTTTTACTAAAATCTATTACTTTTATCTTATTAAGAAATTTCAGTATATCATCTGTTTGCATAATGATAACTATACCACAAATGATCATTATGCCAATAGTGTAAATCCAATTACCCCTATTATAGATATAGACTTTGTTACTGTGTGTCTTACATTCCATGAAAATGTACACAGCATTACTCCAATAGGATCTTCTTCATAGGATGTAGCATAGATATCTTGTGTATAATTTATTGATACCATAAATACTAATAAAATTAAATATTTTCTCATTCGCCATTTCATTTTTAGTTTAGAAATCGGAAGCTGAAATATGTTCTGAATACCTGCAACAAAGCATCCGCCATCTGTATTTAAGCAATTAATTTTACTAAGAACAGGCAGCTTGTCTATAATAAACCACAAATTTTCTATTATGCTAGCTATATTTCTGCTCATTAATGACTTGAGAGTCACACTAATCCACGCGGCATTCCTAACCAAAGAAAGATAGAAATATTTTTTAAGAAAAAAGAGAAGAATAAATTTATAAATCATATCAATAGCCATGCTATATAGTTTGGTTTTGCGATTAAATCTAGCTAGATAATGTCTAACTTCTCTGCTATCTTGTATTTTCCATAAACATCATAATAATCACTACAAGAAACTTCTATCTCATAATCTCTTTCAAGCCTTAATGCCATAGATAAATATGAACTGAATTCTCTTGAATTACTTTATATAAAAAATAAGTTTAAGAAAGCAATAGATATTTAACTGAAAATATAATTCAGAGAATTTGATTGAGGATTTGAAGAAATTATTGGCTGGGACGGGAGGATTCGAACCTCCGAATGACGATACCAAAAACCGTTGCCTTACCACTTGGCCACGTCCCAATGAAATTAGAAATGAATGAAAAGCTGTTATACGAAGATCAACTTGGAAAAGAGCAAGGAGTCTGTAAGCCGAGGACCGGAGCGTATACTTAATACGTGAGGACCGCAGGACTTACAAGGACGACGTAGCCAATTTTTCAAGTTCATCGAGTATACAAGTCTTTATACCAACAAATAGCGGAAACGTCAATTATAATAATGCCTATAAAAACAAATTTATTTCATTATTAAGCCAATTTTGTGCCTGACCGGATAATAAATTATAAATCTTGTCTTTAATTTTTTGATAATAAGCTTTTATATAATTTATTTCGTCAATATTAAGTAGCTTTATATCGATTAATCCTTTAGCATACGGCACTAAACTTAAAGTTTCAAATTCAAGCCAACCGTTATTTTCTTTAACATACATCAAATTCTCTATTCTAATACCGTACTCTCCCGGAATATAAAAGCCCGGTTCATTGGATAAAATCATCCCGGGCTGCAATATGACCTTATTACGCAGATTTATACTATGCGGTCCTTCATGAACGCTTAGGAAGCTCCCTACCCCATGCCCTGTACCATGCGGATAATCTAGCATCTCTTGCCATAAATATTGCCGAGCCAGTATATCAAGATTAGCTCCTGCAATGATATTTTTAGGGAATTTAGCTTTAGCTAAGGCAATATGTCCTTTAAGAACCTGCGTATAACGCTTTTTCTGCTCATCGGTCGGTATGCCTATTGCAATCGTTCTTGTTATATCGGTAGTAGCACCTTTATATTGACCGCCTGAATCTATTAACAATATCCCCTGCCCTTCAATCTTTTTAGCAGTTTTTGGATCAGCTCTATAATGAATAATAGCACTATTTTCCTGAAACCCACAAATAGCCGGAAAGCTATCCGAGACATAACCCTCTTGCTTTGCTCTGTATTCGGTAATCTTTAGACCTAGGGTATGTTCGGTTATTATATCCTTACCATTATCCTCTATGTCATTCCCGCGTAGGCGGGAATCCATATTACGTTTTTCTGGATCCCCGTTTTCACGGGGATGACATTGAACAAGATCACCAAAGAACTCACACAAAGCTACTGCGTCTTTTACATGAAAATCTATAGCATGTTTAATTTCTACTTCGTTTTTACAAGCTTTAAGTAGC
>DYDX01000061.1 GCA_020404425.1 Rickettsia endosymbiont of Pyrocoelia pectoralis | reverse complement strand
TCTTATCGAGACAACTTAGCTAGGCTTAACCGTAAAACTAAAAAATATTCCAAATGCATCTTCATGTTAGAATTATCTATTTACATTTTAATCTTTTTCAAAACCTTTAATTATCTTATCAACCCTTTTTAGGCAATGCCTATCTTTCTCTAATTTTGTCCGGTACTATAGATTTATTCACGGGATCCAGTAAAACATATCAATATTATTGATATGTTTAGTTGTTTTTCTGGATACCGTGGTCAAGCCACGGTATGACATCAAACTAATTTTTATTCAGTAAATCCAGCATAGTTTTGCCGATTTCGGCAGGTGATCTAGTGATGGTTACACCGGCACTTTGAAGAGCCTCAAGCTTATCTTCAGCACTACCTTTCCCGCCGGCAATAATTGCACCCGCATGTCCCATCCTCTTACCCGGAGGAGCTGTAATACCTGCTATAAAGCTAACAATAGGCTTCTTGATTTTTGATTGCTTGATAAATTCAGCTGCATTTTCTTCTGCATCACCGCCAATTTCACCGATCATAATAATTGCTTTTGTCTCATCATCTGCTAAAAACATTTCAATACAATCAACAAAGTTAGTACCGTTAACGGGATCACCGCCAATACCGACGCATGTAGATTGCCCAAGCCCTACTGCCGTTGTTTGAGCTACCGCTTCATAAGTTAAAGTACCTGACCTTGAAACTATGCCTATAGAACCTTTTTTATGAATATGTCCTGGCATAATACCGATTTTACATTGATCGGGCGTTATAATTCCCGGGCAGTTAGGACCGATTAGCCTAGTTTTTGAACCTACTAAAGCACGCTTTACTTTCACCATATCAAGCACCGGAATTCCTTCCGTAATACATACGACTAGTTCAATTTCCGCATTAATTGCCTCTAATATCGAATCGGCAGCAAAGGGAGGCGGAACATATATAACGCTAGCATTTGCCTTGGTGCTAGCTACTGCTTCATGTACGGTGTCATATACCGGTAAGTCAAGATGGGTTTTACCGCCTTTACCCGGGGTAACTCCCCCAACCATTTTAGTACCGTATGCTATTGCTTGTTCAGAGTGAAAAGTTCCTTGTGAACCTGTAAAACCTTGACAGATTACTTTTGTTTCTTTGTTAATTAATATTGCCATGTTTAATACTATTAATACACTATTTTAAAAATTTGTTATGTTCTAATACTGCTTGTATTTTAAGAATTGAATTTTATTTTGATAGGCGAGTGAGCGGAGCGTACACGTAGTACGTGAGCATCACGAGTCCTTGATAAAATGAAAGAGCAATTCTTAAAATACAAGCAGTATTAATTTATCGCCTCGACTATCTTACTAGCCGCATCAGCTAAATCATTTGCCGGTATTATTTCTAAACCGGAGTTAGATAAAATCTCTTTACCTTTTTCAACATTCGTACCGGCTAAACGTACCACTAACGGTACTTTTATCCCTATTTCCTTGGCTGCTGCAATAATACCTTCCGCTATGATGTCGCAACGCATGATACCGCCAAAGATATTCACCAAAATACCTTTTACTTCTTTGTCGGATAGAATTATTTTTAAAGCCTCTTTAACACGCTCACGATCAGCACCGCCGCCGACATCTAAGAAATTTGCAGGCATTGCACCGTAAAGCTTAATAATATCCATCGTTGCCATGGCAAGACCGGCACCGTTTACCATACAGCCGATATTACCGTCCATTTTTACGTAGCTGAGCCCTGCATCTGCTGCTCTTGTTTCTAAAGGATCTTCTTCATCCTGATCACGCAGTGCCATAATACTCGGATGCTTATATAATGCATTTTCATCAAAAGTAATTTTGGCATCTAAAGCTAATAAATTACCGTCAGTTTGTACAATCAGCGGATTAATCTCAATTTGTGATGCGTCTGTTTCAACAAAAGCAGTATAAGTTGCTTTTACTATATCTTTCATTTGCTTGATTTGATCATTTTTAAAACCCAATTCATATGCTATACCCTGCATATGAAAATTTTGCAGTCCTGTTGCCGGATCAACAGAAAATTTTACAATTTTCTCAGGTGTGTTTTCTGCTACTTCTTCAATATCAACACCGCCTTCGGTAGATGCTATTATCGTAATACAGCTAGCTGACCTATCAAACACTATACTAAAATAATATTCTTTGAAAATATAACAACCTGATTCAATATAAAGACGATTTACTTTCTGCCCGCTAGGACCTGTTTGATGAGTAACAAGATTAATCCCAAACATATCGTGAGCAACTTTTTTAGCTTCTTCTTTGCTTTTTACGACTTTAACACCGCCGGCTTTACCTCTGCCGCCCGCATGTATTTGTGCTTTAACTACATAAACCTTTGTATTTAGCTCATCAATAGCTGCATTAATAGCTTCGGTTTTGGTAACTACTACACCCGTGGAAGTAGGCACGCCGTATTTTCTTAAAATCTCTTTTGCTTGATATTCGTGAATATTCATTTGAAAAATTTCCTTAAATAATTAAAACCCAGTATAGTAATTAATATGCAGACTGTAAAGGATAGAGTTTTTTATCTCAAGGCATTATAAACAATTGATGATCGTCATTGCGAGGAAAAATTGAAAATTTTGACGAAGCAATCCAGTAAAATGCATAGCATTTTTATTTTTTTCTGGATTGCCGCACTCACTTCGTTCGCTCGCAATGACGATTACAATACCTATCTAACTAAGATTATTTTCTATCACTGCTATAGCAATAGCTTGATCTACATCAATTGGCTCATTTCCAGCTTTGTGCTTGCCTTTTCCAAAAAAGTCCACGATACTGTTATACTCCTTATAAATGAAGAGTTGGTAGACGAAGCTCAATTTGGAAAAGAGCAAGGAGTTCATAAGGCGAGGAACGTAGCGTATACTTAATACGTGAGTACCGAAGCTCTTATAGAACGACGACGCCAATTTTTCAAATTCAGCGAGTATACTCGCTCCACATCCTCTTTAGCACGTTATCCTTTCTAATAAAATGGTGATAAAACGCAGCGAGTATATGCAAAATAATTAATGCAGTAAATAACAAAGCTGCTTTTTTATGGATTTTTTTACAGATTTTAGCAAATTGTAAATCTTGTGCAAAAGAATTTATGGTAAATAGACCATAAAAATCTATATGGTGATTTGATAAGATAGTCATAAAAAAACCGCTTATCGGCATCAAAAACATTAAAAGATATAACAAATTAATATTAGCTGTAGCGGCTTTCTTTTGCCAATTCGGCATATCCTGCGGGAGCAAAACATTTGCATTATAGAATTTCCATAAAATCCTGACTATTACCAAGGATAAAACAAGCAAACCTGTTGCTTCATGTAAACCATATATTTGCCACTTTAAAGGAGGATCTATGTAATCATCCATTAAAAAACCGGCAATCAACATTCCTATGATTATGACGCTCATAACCCAGTGGAAAAGCTTTGCAATTAAACCGTAAGAATTCTCAGTATTCGTAAGTAGCATAGTTTGTACTCCGATTATGTCATAACGTCATTGCAGAGGCGTTGCCTGCGTGGGTCAGCTCCCCCCCTGTCATCCCGTGATCCAGTAACATTGTTAAATATTTTTTTCTGGATCCAGTGGACAAGCCACGGGATGACACCAACTTAATTCCCAACCGCCTTATCTATAATTTCCTCTGCCTCAGTGCCGCTAATTTTTTCTTTATCGTTTAAAATTAAATTAGCATTTTTTAAATCATCCCCGATGCTTTCCGCTCTGCCTTTCAGGACTTCAGCTAAGAACCGTTCGGCAAGAGCATAATACGAAATCCTATTCGCCGGCTTTGCAAATCCATGTCCTTCGTCTTTATACAGTGCATAAACTACCGGTATATGCTTTGCTTTCATCGCATTTACGATTTGATCAGATTCTGCTTGTACAACTCTAACATCATGAACTCCCTGTGCTATAAATAAAGGTTTTTTGATATTATCAACAAAATTAATCGGTGATCTTTGTCTCAAAAACTCTTTTTCCTCTTCAGTATCCCAAGGTCCTACACGTGTTTTATATATACTTAATAATGGCGTTATGTATGGAGCTTTAGATTGTACACGAGTTAACAAATTAGATGCACCAAAAACATCAATACCGCAAGCAAAAACATCCGGCGTCATAGTCATTCCGACGAGCATTGCGTAACCACCGTAACTAGTCCCCATAATACAAACTTTATCAGAATCGACTATATTATTCTTAATAGCCCAGTTAACACCGTCAATCAAATCAGTGTGCATTTTACCTGCCCATTCTAAATTTCCGGCATTTAGGAAATCTTTACCAAAGCCGGTAGAACCACGGTAATTGATATTTAAAACTGCGTAACCTCGGTTAGCCAACCACTGATGTTCCGGATCGTACCCCCAGCTATCACGCACCCAAGGTCCACCATGGACATTAATTATCAGTGGTACTTTTTTATCGGGAATATTATTGCTATCAAGCTTTACGTCATTTGGGAAAGTTATATAACTAACTAAATCTAAACCGTCACGTGACTTAATAATTACCGGTATCATTTTAGCAAGATTATATTGCTCTAAATCTTTACGGTTAGTAAATAAGAATTCTGCTTTTTTGTTAGCACGATCATATTTGTAATATTTTACCGGTGAATTATCAGCCATAAAAGCTACAATCCAAGTTTTATCGTCTAACGTCCTGCTGTTAATAATTAAATCGCCACGATCAAGAGCTTGCAGATATTTAATATCCCCCTCTATATCTTTATCTAATATTTTGTATGATGTTCTATCATAATCTATAGATACTGCTTGCGGGGTTTGTTTAGTCGGATGCACGGCAAACAAGCTTATATCGGCTTTTGCATCTTCTGCTAATATTTCTTCGCTACCTGTAGCTAGCGTTATAGCTTTAAGTACTGAAGTATTACGGTTACGTCCCTCTAACATATAAAGAGTTTCACCGCTAGCATCAAAGCCTATTATAGCAGTATTCAATGAATCTTCCATTGAGATTTTGGTAAATAACTGAGCTTCACCGTCTTTTAATTCGTAATACTCAACGGCTCCGTCTTTATCGAATAAGCTGCCAAATCTTAAATTTAAATTTTCATCGGCTACATAATCGGTAAATCTATCGTTTTTGTAAATTAACTCTTTTTCTAAAGTATCCAGATTTAATTTGTAAATATCAAAATATTCAGGATTACGTTCATTTAAATATATTAATATCTCGTTTGGTTTTTTGTAGCTTACTCCGGCTATACCGGCTTTAACTCCTCTTTCTGGAGTGAGTAATTTTGTTTCTTTTGTCTCTATATTATAGCTATAGATTCGGTCATTTTCATCACCGTTAAAATCTTGAGTATATAGAATATTCTTATTGTTATAAGCTTTAGCGTAAGAACGAATACCACGCCCTTTATCATGTGTTATCGCTTCGGCTTTGCTAATGTCGCCACTTGGTGCAAGCCAAATATTTAGCACACCGTCTTTAGGAGCAACATATAAAATATATTTACCGTCATGAGTCATTGAAACCCTAGCTTTATCAGGATTACCGAATAAAACTTCACGAGGGATTATTTGAGGATTATTATCCGTTATTGTTTGTTTTTGAAACATAAAAATACCGACACTTATGATTAATATAGTGCCTATAATATAGAAAATTTTGTTCATTACTAATAGTTTATTATGTGTTTATTCGGTATTGTTGCATGGATCGATTTTTCTGCTGTCATCCCGTGATTTATTCACGGGATCCAGTAAAACATATAAAAAATTATTGATATTTTTAGTTATATTTCTGGACCCCGTGGTCAAGCCACGGGGTGACAAAAGCTACACTTTCTCGATATTGCTTAAAAACCAATCCACTTCCTTGGTATTAGCATTACGTGTAAATGTCCATTCTTCTTTCAATTCTTCAATTTTGTCAACTACATTTTTACCTTGGAATAGTAATTTGATAAATACGTTATTGCCAAACATATAAATTTCAGAGTACTTAGCGGTTAAAGCAGAAGAATCAAAAAAGTCACCGTAAGATTGTGCTATCTTTTCAAATTCTTCTAAAAATCTTTTATCTACTAATTCCGTAAGTTCTTGTGATTGTTTTTTATAAGCAGCTTCTACAATCATTTGAAAAGCCATTTTAGCATTATTTATAAATTTAATAGGTTGAAAATTGAGACGTTTATGTACTGTTTCCATACCGTTTACAACCGATGTGATATTTTGTTCAACTATAAGATCTTTAAAAGCTTTAACATCTTGCCCAGCCGGCAAATCTTCTTCATCTTTTTTTGATTTTTTAGAACTATAGGTGACATCTTTAATAACCGGCTCACCGAAATAAGATTTTTGTTTTGTGGGATCATCGTCGGAAGTAGAGCCAAGTGCCGTAATCAGCTTATTGATAATAAAAAAAGCAACACCGGCAAAAATTAATAACTCGATTATTTGAGGAGACATTTTATATTTACTCTTAAAGATAATTATTACATTTTAATATAAAAAAATAATCTTTTAAAGTTATTTATAAAAATAAGGCTTTATTTTTACGAAAATTAATAAATTTTTTATTCAAAAGTGTATGGATTTTAAGAAAAATGAAATTATACTTTTAGTTTAAAAAAATAATTAAAACCTCTTGATTATTCTAATTATTATGATATTCTAACCTAGTAAATGATGTTTAAACTCCATCATTGCAAAACATTTATCAAGCCTTTATTGCAAATTTATGCTAGGGGGCTGTTATATTGATGCTTATTTTACCAAAAATAAGTCTTAGTGTAATGGATAATTATTGTTTTCAATGATTGAGTTTATCCCCTAGCACCTGTCTTTTTTAATACCCATTCTTATCCGTTTCAACATTCTTCAATAACTCCTCTACTTTTGTAGTATTATCAAATCCTTGATCGTAATGGAATCTTATATCCGGAGAATATTTCATGTTTATTTTATTCGTTACAAAACCTCTAATAGCATTTTTAGATTTGTTTAAACTTTCAGTTATTTCTTCTAAGGTTAATTTAGTATTAAAAGGTAGAAAGTAACAATTAGCTACTTTTAAATCACCGGTAACAACTACTTTCGTTATAGTGATCGGGCAATCAAAAAGCTTACTATCCAGCATTTTACCACGCCTTAAAATATCAATTAACGCTTCATTTATAATGCTGGCTACTTTCTGCTGTCTGTGCGAGTTGGTGTTATTTAATTTTTTCATAAGCTATTTAATTATATATAGTTCTAAAATATAATAGCAGGCTTTTGCTAAACAACCAATACTCAAAAATTTTAAAAATCTTATCTTAAAAAAGCCGGAAAATAAAGCAACGAAACACCCCCAAAAAGGGAACGCTATTAATAGAAGTATAAATATATCATATTTATGATATAACATTGCTAGGTTTTTATATCTCAAAATATTCTGCTCATTTTTATAATAGTAAAAAATATTAAAAGCACATCTACCGAAAATATAATTCACTATATTACCGAATAAAGCTGCAAAGGTAGCTACTATAAGCATTATAAAAAAATCATAATTACCTAACATCTTCATTGAATGAAAGATTAATTCACGCTGAAAACCGATAATGATGTTTGAGACAAAACTATCAACAAACAATAAACTAAATGCTTCAAATTTTTCCATAGTTGTTATATATTAAATTTTAATTAGGGTTGCTAGTCATCATTGCGTAGGCGAGACGTTGTTGCGTGGATACCGGAGTCGTCATTGCGAGGAGTGAAGCGACGTGGCAATCCAGAAAAATAATAAAAAATGCTAATTCATAGAATTTTTTAACTGGATTGCTTCGTCATTACTTCGTAATTTCCTCGCAATGACGGGTAAAAATTATTCACGTAACAATGCCACGCAGGAATGACATCAACAACCCTCTCTATCTAACACTAAAATGAAGTAACCAGCAATGAAAAAACAAATTATCTATCCTGATTTTATAGCACGTATTTTTTCTACGGCACTTGATTTGTCTTTACTTGCTTTTATAGCAATTCCTATATCACAATTTTGTTCTATTAATTTAATGAGATTGTTTTTTTATGAATATTTTATAAATAATAATATTAACTTGCATAATCCGGATGAAATGCTTAGCTCAATAGTAACTGAAGAGTTTTATAAATATCTTGCTTCAGGAAATTTAGATAAATATACTTTATTTACCGTTTCAATCTTTGTTATTAATTTGCTGGTTATAGCTATATACTTTGTAGGATTTTGGTACTATAAAAGTGCTACTCCCAGTAAAATGTTTTTACGTATGAAAATAGTAGATGCTGCAAGCCTAAGCCGCCCTACCCTTGGACAGCTAGTAAAAAGGTTTCTCGGCTATTTAACTTTTCCGGTCGGTATTTTCTTTATACTTTTCTCTTCCCAAAAGCAAGCATTGCATGATAAAATAGCCGGAACCGTCGTAATTAAGTCTTGATATATGAGCAATAAAACAAATGAGATAGACGAACTAATCTATCTTTTCTCTAAACTTCCGGGTCTCGGGAGCAGATCAGCTAGACGTATAGTATTATATCTATTACAAGATAAAGATGTGAGATTAAAAACTCTTATTCATAATCTTGTAGAAATAGATAAAAAAATAGTGAAATGTGAAGTTTGCGGTAATATGGATACCGCAAATACCTGTCATATTTGTTCTTCCGAATTCAGAGATAAATCCGTTATTGCGATAGTTGAAACCGTTGCCGAATTATTGGCAATGGAGAGAAGCGGTAATTTTAAAGGATTATATCACGTACTCGGTCATAATTTATCGGCAGCTAGCAGACAAAACCCTAGCATACTCAGATTACCGGAGCTACTTGATAGGTGTTTCAAGGAAAATATCAAAGAAGTTATCATTGCGACCAACTCTACTTTAGAGGGTCAAACTACTGCTTATTTCATTACGGAGTATCTAAAAGAACATCCCGCAAAAATTTCTCGCCTTGCTAGCGGCATACCTATCGGAGGGGAACTGGACTATCTAGACGAAGGAACTTTATCAGCCGCTATTAACCTAAGACAACCCTTTGAATAAATATTAAAAAATATTAATTTTTTGTTGACATAATAGTTAAATAATTTTAATTTCAAACCTCGATTATTTTAAAAAGAGGTTTTATGAAAGTATTTAATATTGACTCACAATCAGTTGCCCATACGGCAGCTCAAATTAGAGTAAAACAATTAGCAACACGCTATAGCCAATATAGAGTCCAAAAATCTATAGTGGAATGGGAAGAACAAAACCAAGATAAAAGCGGTAATGAAATATCTAAAGAGATTATAGAAGGTTTAGAGCAATTTTATAATACAAGTCAATCAATAAATGACTATCTCAAAACACAAGATGTAAATGATATAGGCTATCCTATTAAGTTTAATAAAACTAATTTACAAATTAAAATGGCTTTAGATTATGCAAAAGAGCAGGAAGATAATTTATTAGGACAGCTAAAAAATGCTATTTTTTATAATAATCAATATTGTTATGTAGATTCAACCGAATTACCGATTTTACAATCAGATAATAAAACATCATATTGGGGAAATGAAAATTCTTCTGTTAGTTCTGTATTACTTGAAAGTGTATCTACTATACTTGATGCAGACTCTCAAGCTCTAACAGGCGCTGCAACATTTTATCCATTTTATAATCCTGAATATACATTACCTGAAGAACTAATAGTAGAGAATTATCCTTTTACTTCTGAAGAAGGCATGCTACTTTCCGGAGGTTATCAATTTGGCGGACACCGTTATTTTAAAGATCCGTTAGTATTCGGTCCAGAAGATTGCTCAAGTGCAGTAGGTAAAGCAACAGGTTTAACTAACGCACAAGTAAAAACTATAAATACCACTCAAATGAGAGAAAATTATTCCAATTACGGTTATAAATTAGTTGCAACTTTAAATAATATCGATCAAAAACAATTAGAATTAATTAAACCCGGTGATATTTACCTCTATAAAACTCATTGTGCAATTATTGCAACTAAGCCTGATAATTACTCTAATATAACTACATTACAATTTTCAAGAGATATAGATAGAGAAACGCAAAAATTGTTAGGCGGAGGTTTATATGATTACAATTTAGTTACAAAAACTAGTGAAGACCCGAATAGCCCTGTTTATATTTTACGTGCAGAAAATTCTAGATCGGTAGGTGAAGAAATTTCTTTATTAGATTTTTTAAATAAAGTAGATGCAAGATATGGAGGATTATACCCGGAAGGTCCTACTCAAGATATTATAGGCGATTGTGCAATGTTTTTTGAATATGCAAACCAAGCATAATTTACTATAGGACTAACGTTGCCTGTGTGGATAAGTTTTCCGTCATTGCGAGGAAATTATCATAATACCGGACAGTCTAGCTCTATGTCATTCCCGCGGAGGCGGGAATCCAGTAAAATAGTCTAATAAAAAATCTTTGAAATCAAGATTTTTTTAGCCTGGATCCCCACTTTCGTGTTATATTTCTTAATAATTACTCTCCTCCGAATTGTTCTTTAATAATACGATCTTCTAAAGTATGGTTTTTATTAAAGAGCAGTTTGATAGATTTATCCTTAGTAGATTTAATAGTCACTGATTTTATATTATTAAATTCTTGGAAATCGGCAGCAGCATTTACGGGTCTTTTATTCGTATCGAATATTTCAAATTTAATAGAGGAAGTTGCGGGCAGTAAAGCACCGTGCCATCTACGAGGTCTAAATGCACATATAGGAGTTAAACATAACATGTTTGAATCTAAAGGCAAAATAGGACCGCCGGCAGATAAATTATACGCACTGCTACCCGCCGGCGTTGCAACTAAAGCACCGTCGGCTATTAACCTGCTCATTCGCTCTACCCCGTTTACCTCAATTCTAAACTTAGCCGCTTGATTAGTTTTGCGGAATATCGACACTTCATTAATAGCAAGTGCAGTATGTATTTTGTCTTCAATATCTTCTACCTGCATTAAAAGAGGATTAAGAATAGACGGCGTGCTTTCTTGTAAATTTTGCAGTATATTCTTGATTTCCAAAGGATTCATTAGAAAGCCGAGAGTTCCTAAATTAACACCGTAAAAAGGTAAATCAAGATGCATATATCGATGGATATTATGCAATAATTCCCCATCACCGCCGACTACCATAATCATTTCTGCATCTTCTATTTTACAATAATTATGAAGCTTTTTTATTTCTTCTATAATTCCTAAAGATTTAGAATTTTGATTATATACCAATGCTATTTTATTTATATTCATTTTGTGAATTTCTTTTTTAATATATAGACGCTTAACTAATAATAAGTTATAAGAATAAAGTAATAAAATAAATATTAAGTTAAATTATGTCACCATTCAATATAAAAAACCATAAAGATGATCTGCTATTTGTGCCGCTAGGAGGATCTAACGAAATAGGTATGAATCTTAATGTTTATATTTATGAGGGTAAATTGTTAATAGCCGATTGCGGTAGTGGTTTTGCAGACGATTATTTACCCGGCGTTGATATGATAATTCCTGACGCTAGCTTTATTGAAAAACATAAAAAAGATATAGTGGCAATGATATTAACTCATGCTCATGAAGATCATTTAGGCGGAGTGCAGTATTTATGGAATAGCCTTAAATGCCCAATCTATGCCACTACTTTTACTGCAAATTTTTTAAAAATTCGTTTAAATGAATATGATTTTGCTAAAAAGATCAAAATTCATGAGGTTAAACCGGGAAGTAAAATAAACTTAGCTCCTTTCTCATTAGAGATGGTACCTTTAACCCATTCTGCTCCTGAAATGCAAGCAATTATGATCCGTACTAAAGTAGGTAATGTTTTACATACAGGAGATTGGAAGTTTGATAATGATCCTGTTCTAGGTGAAAAAGCAGATGAGAAACTTTTAAAATCATATGGTGACGAAGGCGTACTCGCTTTAGTTTGCGATTCAACTAACGTATTTAATAAAGGTACTTCCGGCTCTGAGGGGGACGTAAGAAAAAGTTTAATAGATATCATAGCCGGTTGCCCGCAAATGGTAGTAGTTTCAACTTTTGCCTCTAATTTAGCAAGGCTTGATACGATAATTCACGCTGCTGCACTTGCCGGTAGAAAAGTAGTGCTAACCGGTAGAAGCCTGCACCGTATTAAGACGGCAGCAGAGGAAAGCGGTTATCTTAAAGATATCGCTCCGTTAATTAGTGAGCGTGATGTTAGTAGATTCAGAAGAGAAGAATTACTAGTAATAGCAACAGGTTGCCAAGGCGAACCGCTGGCAGCTACCGCAAAACTTGCCTCTAACTCTCACCCGTCGATAAAGCTTGCTCCCAAAGATACAATGATTTTCTCATCAAAAATTATCCCCGGTAATGAAAAGAAAATATTTAGACTATTTAATATATTCGTTAAAAGCGGTGTAGAAGTTATTACCGAACGAGATCATTTCGTCCATGTTTCAGGACATCCGTCTATTGACGAGCTGAAAAAAATGTATTCCTTAACTAAACCAAATATTTGCATACCCGTACATGGCGAACCGGTACATATTCACGAGCATGTGAAGCTTGCTAAGAAAAACGGCATAAAGCACGCAGTAGAAGTTGAGAACGGTAGCGTAGTATTATTAGAGCCGAATAATGCTAAAGTAATTTCAAAGGTAGAGAGCGGTTACCTAGCCGTAGACGGCAATTATTTACTCCCTGTAGAATCACCTATTTTTAAAGCTAGAAGACGTATGCGTGAAGCAGGTATAGTAATAGCCTCGGTAGTAATTAATAAAAAAGGCTTGCTTGCTGCAAATCCAATTTTATCTCTGCCTGGTTTACTTGATCCAAAGGAAGATATACAATTAATTAATATAATTAAAAGCGATATTATCGAATTAATCGATATTCAAAATAAGCAGGCAAAAAAAGTTTTATCTAATGAACAAATAGAAGAAGCTATAAGATCTGCAATACGCAAAACCTTAAAACAAGAAATTAACAAATCACCGGTGATAATAGTAAATATCGAAAAAGTCATAGAGTAGATAATAGAGTCACTTTTTTAAGGCAGAGCATTGCCTACGTGAATTAATTTTACCACTGTCATCCCGTGGCGGCGTTGTTGCGTGGATCGGAAAACGCATTCGGTGTCATACCGTGGCTTGGGAACTAGATCCAGAAAAAATATTTAACAAATAAACATATAAAAAACTAAATTTTTTATATGTTTTACTGGATCCCGTGAATAAATCCATAGTAC
>DYDX01000060.1 GCA_020404425.1 Rickettsia endosymbiont of Pyrocoelia pectoralis | reverse complement strand
TCTTATCGAGACAACTTAGCTAGGATTAACCGTAAAACTAAAAAATATTCCAAATGCATCTTCATGTTAGAATTATCTATTTACATTTTAATCTTTTTCAAAACCTTTAATTATCTTATCAACCCTTTTTAGGCAATGCCTATAGTAAAAGAAGTTAAATTATGTTCAATTTATAGGAAATATTTTATTTTTTTAAGAATATAGCGAGTACCGGCGAATAGCTAACCTATTTAAATTAAAAGATAATGTAGAAATTGGGCATAAAAATAACTAGGAATAACACTGACACACACGTAAACAACTACATGCTTTAATTTGCTTATTTAAAATAGTTGGAGGTTTAAACGGGTGAAGTGCGAGCTTAAAGCACTTCATAAATATAGAATTTAGGGTTAACCTTAAGTCTATATGATAGCTTTTTCTTGCTTGGTATTTCACCGTCCCACAGTTTTTTTATTATCTTTATACAGGCTGTTATAACTTTTTGCTAATATGCGTAAATTATTACAGGTAAAAGAAGTTGATATCCGAGTAGATTAGAACACTCGGTAAAGAAGATTGCATTGTAACATTTTTATTATTGCAGTCAAGTATTATAGTAAAAGAAGTTGAATTCAACTCAAATGACTATTAGTTGTTCATATTTCAAAAAAATCTTATAATTTGCAGCTAAAAAGAGCCATAATTATGATTATTCTATAAACTAATATTAATAATTTATTGTAAGCTTAGAGTAAATTAATTATGGTTTTATAGTAAGATAATTAAAGCTCTGTATGATTACGACATATTTAAAGGAAAATAATGCTATTATACAAAGTAACGAATGTATAATTAACGACTCGACATTATGGATTGATTTATTTAATATTACCGACGCAGAAAGAGCCGAAGTAAAGAATTTGCTCAACATAGAGATACCGACGTTAAAAGACGTATCGCAAATTGAGATTTCAGAAAGGTTGTATGTTGAGAACGACACGTTATATTTAACCATTACCGAGCTAGTAAATAGAGAGAAAAAATTTCCGGAAACACATTCTATAGTGTTTATGATGCATAAAAATTATTTAATAACCGTGCGTTATGTAGAGTTAATTTCTTTTAATGATTGTATAGTTAAATTTGCTAAGCAGCTGACATATAAATATAGTGCAGAAAATATTTTATTTATGTTGCTTCGTAATATGGTGACTAGATTATCGAATGTAGTACAATCTGTTAGCGTCGAGATCGATGATTACGGACGCATTATACTTGATAATGATATTAATGATTTACGATTAGACCATACAAAGATACTAAAAAAAATAGGGCGGAAAGGCGATTTGCTTTCTAAAAGCCGTGAATGTTTATTTTCTTTAACTATGGCTATCCAGTATATTTTAAAATCGCCCTTAATCGCTCAAGATAAACTTTCTAAGGAATTTTTAGATACTCTACTTCGGGACGTAGATTCAATTATTAATTTTTCTCAGTTTATATCTAGTGAAATTGCCAGAAATCTAGATGCGGCACTCGGCATGATTGCTATCGAGCAGAATAATATGGTTAAGCTTTTCTCGTTGGTTACGATTTTTTTTCTTCCCCCTACCTTAATAGCCAGCATTTACGGCATGAATTTCGCCACGATGCCCGAACTTCAATCTCCTTACGGATATCCTATAGCTTTATTTTTAATGTTATTATCTATACTTATTACTTATAAATATTTCAAAAAACGTAAATGGTTATGATTATATAGTAAAATGTATTGAATTAATATGGATCCCGTGAATAAATCTATAGTACCGGACAAGCCACGGGATGACACCGAATGCTTTTTTTGATCCATGCAACAACGCCTCCTCGCAATGACGATGAGGTATCTACGCAACAACACCATCACGGCATAACAGGGATGAAACTGATCTACAATCATTTACTTAAAAACTTTTCTGCTTCGAGTGCTGCCATGCATCCGGTGCCGGCTGCCGTTACTGCTTGTCTATAAATTTTGTCTTGAACGTCACCGGCTGCAAAAACGCCTTCTATATTGGTTTTAGTTGTGCCAGGGGTGATAATAATATAATTGTCATTATCCATTGCGATTTGTCCTGCAAATAAAGCGGTATTAGGAGCATGCCCGATAGCTACGAATATACCGGTGCAATTTACTAAACTTGTCTCTTTAGTATGAACATTTTGAATTTTAATTCCGGTAACGGATTTCGGGTTATTATTTCCGACGATTTCCTCTACTACATGATCCCAAATTACCGATATTTTTGGATTCTTAAATAGCCGATCCTGTAATATTTTTTCTGCTCTAAAACTATCCCTACGATGTATTACCGTAACTTTACTGGCGTGATTAGTTAGGTATAAAGCTTCTTCAACAGCACTATTGCCGCCTCCTACAACTACTATTTCGTGATTTTTGAAAAAGAAACCGTCACAAGTAGCACATGCCGAAACTCCGAATCCCCGAAATTCTTGCTCTGAAGCTATACCCAGCCATTTAGCTTCTGCACCGGTGCAAATAATTATACTTTCTGCCTCGTATTCCTTAGTTCCGGTAAATACTTTAAAAGGTCTTTGGGATAAATCTACTTTTTTCACGTAATCATTAATGATTTCCGTACCGACATTTTTAGCTTGCTCAACCATCTGTTCCATAAGCCACGGTCCTTGTATGGTTTCCGCAAAGCCGGGGTAATTTTCCACATCGGTAGTAATAGTAAGCTGACCTCCGGGCTGCATACCGTTAATTAATATAGGTTTTAAGGCTGCTCGTGCAGTATAAATAGCTGCGCTTAAGCCGGCAGGACCTGAGCCGATGATTAACACTTTAGTAGTAATTTTCATAATTATTTTTTAATTTTCTTTTTATATTTTTCTAATTTATCTACCCAAGAGGTAATGTGGCTGATTTCTTCAGAGTTCATTAAGGAAGGAGCATGTCCGGCATATTTAACTTCATAAAGGTCAAAAGCCTTGGTATCTTTCATTTTAGTAATTGTAGAGTTTGTGAGGAATTGAGATTTGACGCCGTGAACTAGTAATATTTTACATTTTATTTTATTCCATATAGACCACAAATCTACGTCTTTCTGACTCTTGGCGTTTTTCATCCCTTTTGTTATAGCCGGGTCATAATTCATTTTATATTTTCCGCCAAGCGTAGAAATAACGCTGTGTTCCGTTAAATAATCCCAATCCCTTTCCTCTTTAATACCAAGCTGCCCGTAAATAAGTTTTAAATGTTCCTTGGCACTTGCTAAATCTTCCAATATTACGGTTTTTTTAGCATAGCTGCCGATTTTAACTAACGGAGCAGCATCAATAAATGCCCCGATATCGTTTAATATTAAACCTTTAAAGATTTTTTTAAATTTACTGGCAAGTGCCATACCTATAATACCGCCCATGGAAGTACCGACCCAAATAGGTTTTTTAATATTTAAATATTTTAAAAATAATAACGTATCTTTAATATAAGTTATATAATTGTAATGGCTAGATTTTTTAAAATTTTCACTATCGCCTCTTCCGGGATAGTTTATTGAAATAACTCTATAATTTTTGCTTAATTCTTGAGCAAGTTTATCAAAATCGTGAGCATTTCTTGTTAAACCGTGAGCACATATTATTACATTTTTGTTTTTAGGATCACCGAATTCTAGATAGGAAATTTTATGTTTAGGTATGTATTGAATAGGGTAGAAATTAATATAAGGACCGATTTTAATAAAATTAGTTTGCATATGAACCGATTAATTTAAATCACTTAAAAATATACTAACCATTGCGGGCATATATATTACTACAAAAAGTAACGATAAGAAAACGGTAGCAGCGACTTTTTCAGGGTAAAATTTTTGTAAATTTGCTATAACTATAGTGTTTGCTGCAAGCGGTGCCGTGGAAATTAGCTTTAAAGCATTATAATAATCATTATTATACCATTTTGTAACGAAATGATCAAACATACTAAATAATCCTATTCCAAGCGGATAAAATAAAAATTTAGCAGCAAAAGTAGCAAGTGTAAACTTTATATCTACTTCAAATTTTTGCAGAGATGAAAGAGCAAGCCCTACCATAACCATACCGAGTATCGAAAACGCCCCTTTCATATTATATAAAAAATCATCTAAGAAATCAGGTAAAGTAAAACCGCAAAAACTAAATAAACAACCCAAGAAAAAAGCATTTAAGATTGGTAATTTTACTACTTTTAATATGCTGTCGGTAGTGTTTGCAAAGCTTCGCATACAAATATAATAACCGACCGAACACTCAAATATATTAACTCCTATCACTGCCATCATGTAAATACTTAAAGTATAATCATCGAAAAGTGCAGTAGCAATAGGTAGCATGAAATATCCGCCATTTGCCGTACCTGCGGATAAAGCTATAATATTACGTGTATGGTCTTGCCAAAATTTACCAAAAAAATAGTAAGAAAATAGCGATAATAACGTTGCAATTATAAAGGTTATAACCGTAACGCTTAATGCCGAAAAAGTCAAGGTGGTGCTGGCAGGAATAGTAAAAAATACTATGGGAGATATGAAATAAAATAGTAGCGATGCGATGCTATCCCTTTCAACATTTGAATATCTGCCTGCTAAAAAGCCAATTACTACACTCAATAAAACCGAAATGGTTTTAAAGAAAACTATACTAAAAATTATCATGTAACGAGCTAAAGATATAATTACTTATAATATATGAGTTTTTATTTTTTTCACTAATTTTTGTGAAAGAAATTCAAATTATTTTTTGTTTGTTCAATTTATAGTTGCAAATAAAAAATAATGTGATATTTATGGTATATACTCGATGAACTTGAAAAATTGGCTACGTCGTCTTTGTAAGTCCTCGAATGCTCACGTACTATAGTACGCTCCGCTTTTCGGCTTACAGACCGATTCCTCTTTTCCAAGTTGATCTTCGTCTAATTATTATATATTTAGTCTATGAAAAATTTTATTTATTTTATTATTGTGTTTTTTTGCTTAAGCTCTTACTCAAGTCCTATGCCTCTTGGGCTTGAATTAAGCAAAACTACTGCTTTGGATTTAGCAAAAAAATATAAGATAACTTTAAAAGAGATGAATTATTGGCGAGGATATAATTATTTTATAGACGTAAACGATATAAAAGCAGAAAATGTTTCTAAGGCTTTAGTAATATGCAATGATTTTAGTGTTGTAGAGGCAGTAATGCTTTCTATAGATAACAATAAATTTGAAGAATTATATGATATTTTAAAAAATAAATATAGCTTAGTAGATAATTTAAAGGATCATGAAGGTACTAGAACGGTTACTTTTAGTGATGATAATTGTTTAGTCATACTCGAATCATACGAATTGAATCCTAAGCTAGAGCTGGTATATATAACCAATAATTTTTATAAAGATTTTTTAAATAAACTAGATAAGGAGGAAAAATTAAAGCAAGGTCAGATAAAAGAGTTGCTATGAAAAATTTTATTTATGATGCTTTATCAAAATCAACTTCTTTTACTATATACCGCAGATATACTGCTAGTAAATGAAGAGTTAGTAGACGAAGGTCAATTTCAAAAAGAGCAAGGAGTTTGTAAGCCGAGGAGCGGAGCGTACTATAGTACGTGAGCATCCGAGGTCTTACAAAAACGACGTAGCCAATTTTTGAAATTCACCGAGTATACCGTATTTGAAAGTTTTTGTAAAACCTATTCCGGAAAAAGGAAAAGCCAACGAAGAGATCATAAGTTATTTGGCAAAAGAATGGAAATTAACACGAAGTAATTTAGAAATCACCAAGGGACATAC
Organism: Rickettsia endosymbiont of Pyrocoelia pectoralis; assembly: GCA_020404425.1. Taxonomy (GTDB): domain Bacteria; phylum Pseudomonadota; class Alphaproteobacteria; order Rickettsiales; family Rickettsiaceae; genus Rickettsia. Next base: position 42,091 of record DYDX01000060.1, on the reverse strand, counting down.
TAGCAACTTAAAAACAATATTAATAAAAAATATTGAAGAGAAGTATTTAAATTTGATTATTAATTCCTATATTAATATAGACGAAGATTAACTTTAAAAATAGGAAAAGTATTGCCTGCGTGGATCGAAAAGCCTGTGCGGTGTCATACCGTGGCCCCGCCACGGTAGGCGTTGTTGCGTGGATCATTTCCATCCGTCATTGCGAGGAAATTACGAAGTAATTGACGAAGCAAGGAAGAAAAAAAATTCTGGCTCACAGAATTTTTTTTATTATTTTTCTGGATTGCCACGTCGCTTTGCTCCTCGCAATGACGGTGAAAGCCGGTTTTTGAAGTTATATCTAAATTTAAAATTATAATCGGGTTTAGTAGTATGACGCAAGAAAAGAAAAAATTTGATGCCGAAGTCGGCAAAATCTTAAATTTAATGATCCATTCTCTTTATAGTAATAAAGAGATTTTTATGAGGGAGTTGATTTCCAATGCCTCGGATGCCTGCGATAAATTACGTTATTTGTCTCAAAGTGACGCTACATTAATAGCAGATGATACTAGCTTTAAAATCACCGTTAAAATCGATAAAAATAACGGGCAGGTTATTATCCGTGATAACGGTATCGGCATGAACAAAGAGGATTTAATCGAGAATCTCGGTACTATCGCAAGATCAGGTACGGCAAATTTCTTAAAAAACCTTTCCGGTGATTCAAAGAAAGATAATATGCTAATCGGTCAGTTTGGAGTCGGGTTTTATTCAAGCTTTATGATAGCCGATAAAGTTACGGTAACTTCAAGAAAGGCAGGCGAAGATAAAGCATATGTTTGGGAATCGGAAGGAGAAGGCGAATATATCGTTTCGGATACGGATAGGGAATTTACTAGAGGTACTGAAATTGCCCTACATATTAAAAAGGAGGAAGATAGTTTTCTTGATCATTTCAGGCTAAAACACATCGTTAAAAGCTATTCCGATCATATAGCAGTACCGATATATTTCTTTGATGAAGGCGGTAATAACGAAATACAATTAAATTCCGCATCGGCATTATGGACAAGACTGAAATCCGAAATTACCGAAGAGCAATATCAAGAGTTTTATAAAAGCTTATCTTATGCAATAGATGATCCATGGATAACAATGCATAACAAGAATGAAGGAGCTATAGAATTTACTAATCTACTTTTTATTCCATCAAGTAAAACGTTTGATTTGTTCCACCCTGATCGTAAAAGACGGGTAAAATTATATATCAAAAGAGTATTTATTTCCGATGAAAATATTGACTTGATTCCCTCATATCTAAGGTTTTTACGGGGTGTAGTCGATTCTGAAGATCTGCCCCTAAATATTAGCCGTGAATCACTGCAGCATAATAACGTTCTTGAGAAAATCAAAAATGCTATTACTAAAAGGGTGCTGGGCGAGCTTAAGAAAAAGAAAGAAGAATCACCGGAGGAGTATAATAATTTCTGGACTAATTTTGGTGGAGCTTTGAAAGAAGGGTTGTGTGAAGCTACTACCGATCATGAAAAATTGCTGGAAGTTTGTATATTCAGAAGTGCCTTGCATAATAAATTTATTAGTCTTGATGAATATATAGCGGGCTTTAAAGACGGACAAAATACTATATATTATTTAAGCGGTGATAATCCCGATAAATTACTCGCAAGCCCACAAATTGAAGGGTTGCTAAGTAAAAATATCGACGTGTTGCTTTTCACCGATACCGTTGATGATTTTTGGGTAAATGTTAATAGTGAATATAAAGGGCATGCTATTAAATCTGCTACTAGAAGCGATATCGATGTAGAGCAAGCTGCTTCATCTTCTGACGAGAAGAAAAAAGATGAAAAAAAATCCGATGATGAATATAAGTCACTAACCAATTACTTCAAGGAAATATTAGGTGATTTAGTCAAAGAGGTGAAAATTTCCAAAAAGCTTACTTCAAGCCCTGCCTGCCTTGCAGTTAGCGAATCGGCTATGGATATTCGTATGGAGCGGTTTTTAATCGAGCAAAAACAGATTGCTAATGCTTCTGCTAAAAATTTAGAGCTAAATCCTAAAAATAAAATTATAGAAAAAATCTTTAAAGAGTTAAAAGAAAAGGATAAAAATAATGAGGAGCTAGTTAAGTTAATATTCGATCAGGCGTGTATTTTAGAGGGCGAACCGGTAGCAGATACCGGTGCTTTTTCAAAAAGACTTAATGATATTGTACAAAAAGCTATATTATAACTTTAAACTTATTTAATTTTAATGTAGAATGATTGCGAATGGGGTACTGTCATACCGTGGCGGCGTTGTTTATGTTGATCGGAAATAGCCACAATCGTCATTGCGAGGAGCAAAGCGACGTGGCAATCCAGAAAAAAATAATAAAAAATGCTATTAGTTAGCATTTTTAACTGGATTGCTTCGTCAAATTACTACGTAATTCTTCTCGCAATGACGGAAAAACCGAGCCACGCAGGAATGACATTAATTAAATCTCAATTTTTTTTAAAACAAATAATAGGTCTAATGTCTTATTACGATACTATATTTAGCAATCATATAGATAAAATTAAAAACGAAGGAAGATATCGGGAATTCAAGACTCTCAAGAGGCAAGCCGATAATTTCCCTTATGCTTGGTGCGAAGATAAACAAATAGTCATGTGGTGTATTAATGATTATTTGGGAATGAGCAAACATCCGAAAGTAATGCAAGCTTCTATAGATGCTCTATTAAAATACGGCGTTGGTTCAGGCGGAACTCGAAATATCGGCGGTAATAATAGTTCTATCTTAGAGCTTGAGCAGGAGCTTGCGGGCTTGCATAACAAAGAAGCCTCTTTAGTTTTTACTTCAGGATTTGTTGCAAATGATACGACTCTTGCAACTCTTGCTAAGATTATGCCTGATATCGTATTTTTTTCCGATGAGCTAAATCATGCTTCTATCATCGCCGGTATTACAAGCTCTAGAGCCGAAAAATACGTATATAGGCATTTAGACGTAAAGCATCTAGAGGAATTATTGCAATCTGTAGATATTAATAGACCAAAAATTATCGTTTTTGAATCAGCTTACTCTATGGACGGCTTTTTCTCTTCGGTGAAAGAGATAATTAACCTAGCTAAAAAATATAACGCTTTAACTTTTATCGACGAAGTCCACACGGTAGGTTTATACGGCAAACATGGTGGCGGTATTGCCGAGCTTCTTGAGTGTAGCGATGATATTGATATTATTCAAGGAACGCTTGCAAAAGCCTACGGCACTATCGGCGGTTATATTACGGCGAACCATAGTTTAGTCGATGCTATTAGGTTGACTGCTTCGGGGTTTATTTTTACTACCTCGCTACCGCCGGTAATTTCTGCTGCTGCAAAAGAAAGTATTAGACATTTAAAAGAATCGGATAAAGAACGCACTATACATCAACAAGTAGTTGCAAAGCTTAAAAATTCTTTTGATAATTCTAATATTCCTTATTTAAAAAATGAAAGTCATATAGTACCGATAATTATAGGTGATCCGATCAAAGCTGCCAAAGCTTCGAGTATATTACTTAACGAATACGGTATCTATGTACAGCATATAAACTTCCCAACCGTCCCAAGGGGTACTGAACGCCTGCGAATCATACCGACTCCCGCTCATACTGAAGAGATGATTAAGGATCTATCTAATGCTTTGGTAAAAATATTTGCCGCACTTGATATAGAATTATCTTCCGCCAGAGAATTAAATGAAGAAGTCCGCCTAAACCTTATTGCTTAGGCATTGCCCGCATGGATACCAGAGTCGTCATTGCGAGAAGCCGTAGGCGACGCGGCAATCCAGAAAAAATAATAAAAAAATGCTAATTTATAGCATTTTTTAACTGGATTGCTTCGTCAAAACTTACAGTTGTTCCTCGCAATGACGGAGAAACCGATCCATACAAAAAGACCGGCTTGTCCACGGGATCCAGAAATACAAATAAAAATACCAACAAACCGGTACTATAAGATCTTTGCCTGCGTAAAAAATTTTATTGTAAATAATATAAACATATCTATAACAACCTTTTAATTTTTTCTTAATATATTAACGAGAATTTAATTATGCCGATTAATTACGATAAAACAACAAAATCTATAAACTATAATATTGCTAATAATTTAAAACCTACTATTTCGGATATAATAAATTTATAAATTATACGGCATTAAATCAGTCTTCACATATAAATGAATGTTTTATTGGAAATAATTTCAATTTTTTTGTAAATGCATTTTATACTCTCGCTTACGTGATTCAAATTAATGCTTTAGGAATGCCTGCTGAAAATATTCCAAAAATTCAAAATATTATTGATATTTTTCATAAATTACTCGGAGAAAATAAGGGTAATACAGACCAAAGTAATGAGGTGCAAGAAATCTTAAATTAAACTAAGAAATCCATTTTTTTCACAATTAAAACGAGATAAAAGTAATAGTGAAAAATTAATAGTTAATGATTACCATCTTAAAAATTCTGAAAGAGAAATGCTTGATATCAAGCATTTAAAGTTTGAGCCAAAACATATATATGCAATCACGGGAAAAATCGGTACCGGTAAAACAGGTAATAAATTAAATGGTAGCGAGGGAGGGATTTGAACCCCCGACACACGGATTATGATTCCGTCGCTCTAACCAACTGAGCTACCCCGCCAAGGGATGAGAAATTAGATTTATAGTATACTCGCTGAATCCCTCAAAATTGGCTACAGCTAATTCAAAAAACTTGATACAAGCGAATTTTATAGGATTCGCCTTTGCTCACGTAGTTTACTACGCTCCGCAGGCTCACCTTTAAATTCATCTTGTCTGAAGCTTTTTGAATTTAGCTGCAAGTCGTCTTTGTAAGTCCTCGGATGTTCACGTATTAACATACGCTCCGCTCCTCGGCTTACAGACCGATTACTCTTTTCCAAATTGAGCTTCGTCTACCCAACTCTTCATTTATTCGGAGTATAAATAGGACTATTATAGAAACCTGTTCTATGTCATTCCCGCCTGCACGGGAATGACATAGAGTTTTTTTAAAAAATTGTCCGGTACTATACATTTTTTTACGTGGATACCGTCTGAGCTTCGAAGAATTACGCAGTAAGAAGGCGAAGCAAGAGAGAAAAAAAATTCTGATTTACAGAATTTTTTATTATTTTTTCTGGATTGCCACGCTCTCTTCGTTCGCTCGCAATGACGATGAGGCACCATGCAAGAATGACACCAAATATTAACGTTTAGAGAACTGAGTTTTCTTACGTGCTTTATGCTGTCCGTATTTTTTACGTTCTACTACTCTAGAGTCACGAGTTAAAAAGCCACCTTTACGTAAAGCAACGTGAAAGTCCGGGGCTGATTTATCAAGAGCTTTAGAAATACCGTGTAAAATAGCACCTTTTTGCCCTGAAACACCACCGCCTTTAACCGTACAAATTACATCATACTGATCAATAGTTTTTGTTAATGCAAAAGGTTGCGTAATAGTTTTAACATGAACTTCCGAAGGAAAGTACTGTTCTACAGTTTTTTTATTAACTATTATTTTGCCTTTACCCGGTTTAAGCCAAACACGTGCAATAGCATTTTTTCTTTTACCGGTAGCGTAAAACGTACCAGTACTATCTATTTTTTCTTTAGGTGTTTTTACTATAGGTTTTACGGAAATCGTAGCAGGCTTATTTAAAGGCTTTTCTACTTTATCGGTTTTAATTTTTAGCTTTGTCATAATTGATTACTTCTTATTTTTTGGATTTTGGCTTGCAAAATCATAAATTAAAGGCTGTTGCCCTGCATGAGAATGTTCATTATCGGCATAAACATATAAGTTGCTCATTTGCTTAGATCCTAAAACATTTCTTGTAATCATTCTTTTGACAGCCATTTTGATAACTCTCTCAGGATGCTTACCGCTTAGAATTTTACCTGCGGTAGTTTCTTTAATTCCGCCGGGAAACCCTGTATGTCTATAATATATTTTACCGTCTTTAGGATTAGCTTTTTTACCGGTTAATTTCACATGCTCGGCGTTTATTATGATTATATTATCACCACAATCCATATGAGGAGTAAAGGTAGGCTTATGCTTACCGCGTAGCATATTAGCTACTCTACTGGCTAATCTTCCTAGTACGATATCTTTTGCGTCTATGACCCACCATTTTTTTTCAATTTCGGATGGTTTTGCAGAATAAGTTTTCACAGTAATTTCTTTGTTAATTAAAAATTTTCAAATTAAAGATCTAAAGCCATATTTAATAGCATTAATATAGGTCTTCTGTCAAGTTATATTTAATATTATTATACTCGATGAACTTGAAAAATTGGCTACAGCTAATTCAAAAAACTTGATACAAGCGAATTTTACAGGATTCGCCTGTGCTCACGTACTAAGTGTACATTCCGCAGGCTCACCTTTAAATTCATCTTGTCTGAAGCTTTTTGAATTTAGCTGCACGTCGTCTTTGTAAGTCCTCGGATGCTCACGTATTATCGGCTCACAGACCGATTACTCTTTCCAAGTTGTGTCGAAGTATACCTATTCTTCATTTTACTTCGGAGTATATAATTTTTCTATCGGTAGAAAAATATAAATTATTATTTGTAGTTAAACCATAATAACGAATATTCTTGATAATTTTAACGATATTCGGTATTGCGTTTAAATTAGCATCATCACTTAAGTTAAAGCTATATAAAATACCGTTTGCAGAAATAACGTTTAAATTTTGCTTACCGCTATCATCTTGCGAGGCAAAAGGAGCTAAGAAAACAGACGATTTTAGTTTTTTAGGATCCTTACCGTCATTTAAATCGGCGACAAACTTTACTTGTCCCGTAGTAGGGTTAAATGCAGCAATTTGCCTTGCATTATTTGTAATAAATAAACTATTACCGATTAAAGACATTGATTGCACGTCTTCGGCATCTACCTGCCAAATAACTCCGCCTGTTTCAAGATTTAACTTAATAAGCTTACCAAGCCCCGTCGCTATGTACAAGTTATTATGATCAACGACAGGGGTACATAAAATACTTGCCTCTTCAAAATTCGGTATAGCTATACGATCAAGGTTAGCAAACTCAAAATTCCATTTTACTTCACCGTTTTTTATATTTAAAGCTAAGATATGTCCGGAATTATAAGTTACTATTACGCTATCATGATACACTATAGGCGTTACGAAATAGCTAGCGGACAAAGTTTCTTTAATCCCCTCATATTCCCAAATATTTTTTAAAGTTTCGGCATTTAAAGCCATTGTTTGGTTACTGATCGTTTGGACTAAAACAGTATTATCATTTAACATAACGGGCTTAGTTCTAATTATATCGGGCAATTCCTTTCTAATTATCTCATAACCTGATTTTGCATCTAATACTACTAACGTTCTTGAACCGTATGTTATATATAATTTATCGTTATGATGTAAAATTCCGCCACCGATATAATTATCCTTTTTATTTTTGCTTAAATTATTAGACCAAATAACTTTATTCTGCCCTATAGAAAATGCCGAAACATTTGATCTTATATCTAAAGCATAAACCATATCACCCGCAAAAACCGGTGCGGCAACCGTCCTACCTTTAGCAAAACTATATTGTTTATTTTTCAATATATTCGGATTAAATGCATATATATTAGCAGCAGAATCTAAATATATAGGTTCATTAGATTGAAGAGCTAATTTAGGCGTCAACTCAACAATATTTTTTACTCTTTTAGGTCCAAGGCTATTACATGCACTTAACATAAAAGGTACTAATAAAATTGCTGTTATTATATTTTTTATTCGAAACATAGGTTTAATACACGATTATAAGTTAGTTTTCTTGAAGTTTACATGACCTAATAATGCTCTAGCTTGATCTTTTAGTAAATCCGGAGCATTATTTGAAGTTAATAAATTTCTTAAGTTTTTTTCTGCATCTACATACATATTATTTCTAATATTCCAAATAGCTTGCATAATGCTTGCCGTAGCCCAAAATGGCTTATTTTCATCATCAAAATAATTTAAATATTTTACTAGCTTTTCTTTATCTTCGGTAGTTAAATCCTTATCATCAATAACAAGGCTAAGCCATGAAATACGAGCATAAGAGGCTGTAATTTCAGTGTAATTTTTATTTTCGATCATCTTAGTAAGCAGCTCTTTAGCTTCAGGATATTTTTTCTCCGATAGCTTGATAGCGATTTGCTCTAATAATGCGATTTCTTTTACCCTACTATCTTCGCTACCGACTAAGCTATCTAAAGTATTAAAGGCTAATTCCTTATTACTTTCCGTATTTTCTAAATTAATAGCTTTAACGAAAATATCACCGTTTTGTCTATTATTTTTAATACGGTTATTTTTATTATTATTATTAACAATCATTACGGTAATTACTATTAAGGAAATAATTATTACTATCGGTAAAAGCTTTTTAAAGAAAACTAGCCTTTTTTCTTCATTGTGATCATTTAATACTTCGTCTAAAATATCAGTCATATTTTTTATTTTGATTTAATTTTGCAACCGAATTTAAGCTTAGCATCTTCAGCCATTTTTTTCGAAGCAGCAGTTCTATTATTTGGGAATTCGCTATCAAGCTTAGCAAGCATATTACAAGCTTCTTGAGTTTTCTTAAGCTCTCCGAGTGAAACCGCTAATTTCAGCAACCCGTCGGAGGCTTTTGGACCTTTTGGTGCTTCCTTATAACCTTTTAAATAGTTAATTGCCGCACCGTTATAATCTTTTTGCTTAAAAAAGCACTCACCGTACCAAAAATAAGCATTACTAACCATTGAACTTGTAGGGTGTTTGTATATAAAATTCTTAAATTTCTCTTTAGCTTCATTAATCTTATTATCTTTATAAGAAGCAAGTGCCAAATCATAAGCTTGCTTATCGGGAAAAACATCTTTAGAAACGGCAGCGGGTTTAGCCTCAGGCTTAGGGTTTGGGTTTGGTATATCTTTCAGTAAAGTTACGTCAAAAACATCAGGGCTATTCGCATCTTCGGTTTTTGCACTTTCTTCAAGCGGAGCTGCTAAATCCGTATTTTTTGTCAGCAAATTAATTTTATGCTCTAAAACTTCAATTTTGCCTATTAATCTTCTAATTTCCTGTTCTTGCTCGTCTAATCTACTTTCTAAATCATTACTTCCCGTATATTGCAGAGGCTTACTTTTAATAGCTCCACTTTCTGCAAATGTTAAGAAAGAAAATAAAACGGCAAATGCTAAAACAATTAACTTCATACGATTTTTATTAATATAACAATTTTTTTATAATAACGAAATTTTTTCAATATTCTAGACATTTTTTATATTTCGATACTACCGTCATACGCAAAAGTTACTATAACGGTCGTACCTTCGTTTATTTTACTCTGTAAATCAAACTTACCGTTCATAAGTTCAACCAACTTCTTAGTAAGAGGTAATCCTAGCCCCGTACCTTCGTATTTTCTGCTAAGTTCACTGTCGATTTGTCCAAATGTCGACAAAGTTTTCGGTATATCTTTTTCCTCAATACCGATACCTGTATCTATAACTTTTATATATACTAATTTGGCTAATTCGTCTTTTTCAAGTGCAATAGTGACGCTCCCGCCGGCATTTGTAAATTTAACGGCATTAGATAATAAATTTAAAAATACTTGTTTTAGCCTTTTCGGATCGGCTTTTATAACGATATGTTCTTTCGGTAATTTACTAATTAACGCTACTTCGGCTTTATCGGCACGAGGTTTTACAAGTATAAGCGAAGAACTAACTAGTTTATTTAAATCAAGCTCTATACTATCTACTTTTAATTTATCCGCAGAGGCTTTAGAAAGATCTAAAATATCATTTATCATGCTAAGTAAATGTTTACCGGCATCGTTAATATCTTTAATATAATTTCTACTTTTTTCCTGATCTTTTTCCGACATTAGAATTTCCGAAAAGCCTATTATAGAATTTAGAGGCGTACGTAATTCATGACTGATATTAGCAAAAAACTTTGTATTGGAAGAACTGGTTTTTTCTACTTTTATTATTTGAGTTTTTAAACTTCTATTTGCAGCAAGTTGCTCCTCGATAATCTGTCTTGCATAGTTAGTATTACTAATAATTATTGTACAAAATATTATAAAAATAATAACGAAAGTTATAAAAACTTTTTGTTCAAGAGAGGCTATATTTTGCCATTGCTTAGTAATATTAGTATTAATCTCAAGTACTGCATCTACCGGAAAATCGGAGAATTTACTATCTATAATAGGTATATAACTTGTAATGAAAGAAGCTTTAGTTTCAGTTAAATCACTTTCATTTTGAATTATACTTTTAGGAAGTATTATATGACTTGTAATACCCTCGATGGCATTTAGAAGAGAAGCTTTTGGGGTAAATTCGTTTAAAAAATATCTATCGATTTTTGTAGTAATTATATCAAATAAACTATCATCTTTATACTCTTCTACACTATACATATGCAACATATCACTGGTAATAAATTTATTACCGGTAAGGTCATATAGAGAAATATTAATATTAAGATTAGTAAACCACTGAGCCGTTATAGTTGCAAAGTTGATAAATTCTTGATCTTGCAATAATTTCAGATAACCGAATTTATGTAATTTATCTACTACGTCTAAGTGATTATTCCAAACATTTTTAGTATAAAGAGCTGCTATTTGAGTGTTTTCGGTTGCTACTTGTTTTACTATCATTTCCTTTATCATAAAATAACGATAAAACATCATATTTATGACGATATTAAGAAATAATATAACGAATGATAATCTTACTATGTATTTATTATGGTTCATCCTAATTATACTTCTTTTCTTTCAAGAGAGCATGAAACAATCGCTTGAAAGCAGGAATTTTATTTTATATCCTCTTTCATTTCTAATTTTTTATTAATAATCAACCCTGTAATTACATCATAAGCACGAGCAAATTGGTAATCTTTTTTGTATAATTCCGATAATTCTTCCTCTTCTTGTTTCTTATCCTTAGCTTTTGTTTCTTTTTTACTATCTTTATCTTTAGGTGAACTAGCCTTTTTCTTTTCGTCGTCGTTTTTTAGATAATTCTTTAAAGAACTTTCAGAAAAGCGTTTATTTATCTTTTGTGTTTCCGGATATTCAACTTTTGCCGGCTGAATTAAAATATCGGGTTCTATTCCCTCCGCCTGAATGGAACGCCCGCTTGGAGTATAATATTTAGAAATAGTAAATTTTACGGCAGCCCTAGGATTAATTTGAGTTAAGGCTTGCACCGAACCTTTACCGAAAGACTTAGTCCCAAGTATTATTGCTCTTTTATGATCTTGCAATGCTCCTGCCACTATTTCCGATGCCGAAGCAGAAGCACCGTTTATTAAGACTATCATAGGTACTTTTGGAGCTTTTAGAGAAAATTTATTTGCTTTAGTTTCACTATTATTTGCATCGTTTCTCCCCTTTGTTGTTAAGATGATCCCTGAATCAATAAAATAATCACTAACTGCAATAGCTTGCTCTAATATACCCCCACCATTATTACGTAAATCAAGGATTATACCTTCAATATCGTCTTGATTTTCAGCTTTTAGCCTCTTTATTGCTGCTTTTAGCTCGGATATTGTCGACTTATTAAAAGCAGTAATACGTATATATGCGATGTTATTTTTCTCCAAATGTGCCTTAATCGGTTTTATTTTAACTATTTCACGAGTAATCTCTATCTCCTGCGGCTTTGATTCCTCTTCTTTTATTATTAATAGCTTAACTTTAGTATTAGGCATGCCACGCATTTCCCTTACGGCTTTATTAGGACCGATGTTAGATACTAGCTCATCATTAACACCTACTATATAATCCCCTGCTTTAAGACCGGCTTTATAAGCCGGCAAATCATCAATCGGTGATATTATTTTTATAGCCCCGCTATCATACATTATATTAACACCGATCCCGCCAAATTCACCCTCTGTATAAGTTAAAATATCTTCTAAATCTTCATCCGTATAATAACTTGAATGAGGATCAAGCGAACTTAACATACCGTTAATCGCCTCATCTATCATTTTCTGCTTATCCGGCACTTGTACGTAATCTTTCTCAACACGCTCAAACACGTCCTGAAATTGCTTATAAGCTTCCTGATTCGATATCTTATTTTCAGGTTCTTTTTCTTCTTCTGCAAATGCATAAATAGAATTTATAACAAAAAATAGTGCTATAATTAAACGTAATAACATAATACTCCAATAAAAGTTAATATGTCATTCCCGCAAAAGCGGGAATCCAGTAAAACATATAATTTAATACCATATTAAGGTTATTTTTCTGGATCCCCGCCTACGCGGGGATGACATCGAGATCTTTTTAAAAATTCTTCGGTATTATAATGACGTCTAAAGCTAAATTCAGAAAGCTTCAGACAAGATGAATTTAAGAGCAAGCCTGCGGAGCGTACAATAGTACGTGAGCAAAGGCTTGTCTCGAAAAATTCGCTTGTATCAAGTTTTCTGAATGACGCTTTAAATATCCAAGTCATTAATAATCTTATCCATCTTAACTAAAGCCTGTTCATAAATAAATTGAAATCTTTTTTCCGGTTTTTTGCCCATTAAATCATCTACTATTTTATCAACTTCTTGAAAATCATCTAAGGTAACTTTTAAAAGCGATCTTTTTTCAGGGTGCATAGTAGTTTCTTTTAACTGTGCAGGCATCATTTCGCCGAGACCTTTAAATCTACCTATCTCAACTTTAGCTTTGCTAGATTTTGATAATTTATCTATCATCTTAGCTTTTTCTTCTTCACCTGCGGCATAATAAGTTTTATTAGATTGCGTTAGACGATAAAGCGGTGGTTTGGCTAAATATAAATGCCCCTCCTCTACTAATTTCGGCATTCTTAAGAAAAAGAAAGTCATTAATAGTGAAGCAATATGTGCACCGTCAACATCCGCATCGGTCATAATAATTATTTTCTCGTAACGCAAATTTTCACCACGGTAATTTTTTAAGCTACCGCAAGCAAGGGCAATTTCCAAATCCTGTATCGATTGATTGTTAACGATCTTCTCAAGCGTAGAGTTTGCAACGTTTAGCACTTTTCCCCATAACGGTAATACGGCTTGCGTTTCCCTATTACGTGCTTGTTTTGCCGAACCTCCTGCCGAATCTCCTTCCACTATAAATAGCTCTGTGCCTTCCGGTGAAGTTCTTATGCAATCGGCAAGTTTTCCTGGTAAGCGTAATTTTTGAGTAGCATTTTTACGTGAGATATTTTTCTCGTTTTTCTTATTGATTCTAAATTCGGCAATAGCTATAAAATGCTCAAGCAAATTATTAGCTAAAGCTTTATCGCTACTGAGAAAATGATCAAAATGATCTTTTATGATATTTTCAACAGGTTTACTTACCCCTTGTGATACTAATTTTTCTTTAGTCTGTCCTTGAAAAGACGGTTCGGATATAAAAATCGAAAGTACCACGCTTGCAGTTTCTAAAATATCTTCGATAGTCAAATTAGCGGCTTTCTTATTACCTATCATCTCACCATATGCTTTAAGACCTCGCAATATAGCAGCTTTAAGCCCCTGCTCGTGCGTTCCTCCTAGCGGTGTCGGCACAGTATTACAATAAGATTGAATAAATGCCGAATTATCGTTATTTTGCCAGCAAATCGCCCATTCAAGTTTTACTCCGTCCTGCCTTGATTCTACGTTACCAAAGAAAATTTCCGGTGTGATTAAATTGTCTAAAACTATTTTTGAGCTTAAATAATCCTTCAAACCGTTTGGAAAATTTATTAATGCTTTTTGAGGAACGTCTGTAGGTACTTCAAGCTCACATTCCCACTCTATAGTAACGCCTTGATATAAATAAGCTTTCGATCTTGCAAGCTCATAAATCTTTTTAGGATTAAAATGTAACTTTTCACCAAAAATTTCCGGATCGGGAATAAAATTTATCGAAGTACCTTTTAGCCTTTTTGGAGCTTCTTCACATATTAAATCGGTTAATTTTTCACCTTTAGCATAGTTTTGTTTATATAACTTACCCTGCTTGTAAACCTTAATTTCCAAATGTTTAGCTAAAGCATTAACTACCGATATCCCGACGCCGTGCAGACCGCCGGCAGTTTGGTAAACGTTATTTGAGAATTTACCACCCGAATGAAGAGTAGTTAAAATTACTTCTAATGCTGATTTATCGGGAAATTTAGGATGGTTATCGATCGGGATTCCTCGCCCGTTATCCCATATGGTAATGCTATGATCTTCGTGCATCTTTATCGTAATAATACTTGCAAAGCCTGCGACTGCTTCATCCATAGCATTATCTAGCACCTCGGATACTAAATGATGCATAGCATTAGAGTCAGTACCGCCGATATACATCCCAGGTCTTTTACGAACAGGCTCAAGCCCCTCTAATACTTCAATATCTTTAGCACTATATGTATTATTAGCTAGCTTAGGTTTTTTCTCTTTATTGAAGCTAAATAGATCATTCATATGTTAGAGGATACGGTTAATTATTTTCTTTCCTAAATTAAACTATTTAAGGAAGAAAAGCAATTATGCTTTGCAGAAATTATTATGGTCATTGCATGGCTCCTATGTCATTCCTGCGAAAGCAGGAATCTAGGTTCTGTGGACATCTCTAAAAAGATTTAATTCTGGCTATTTTTTGCTGCAAATTATAAGATTTTTTTGAAATATGAATAACTATTCCTGCAAAAATCTTATTAATTTTCGCTAAAAAACACCTCAGAATAGCAAATCAATTAGAAATGTCCACAGAACCTAGGCAAACATATAAAAACAAGTTTTTATATGTTTATTTTATTAAATATGCAATTTTTATACTAATATTAAAGTTGTTTTTTCTGGATTCCTGCTTTCGCAGGAATGACATAAAATCCCTTATCAATTATACCCTTTCGCCTTGACTAGCATACAAGCTATATTGCTATTGCCGTTTGCTAGAGGATATTGACATTCGGAGTTTAAGGTAGAAATTTTAATACCGCGTATTACTAAATATTTTGCTAAATAATAATTGTCATTATACACGGCAGCGGTAAGTAAATTATCACCTTTTCTTTTTGTCTGCAATATAGGATAAATGTCTAGCAGAACCCGTAATTTGGAAAGATTATTTTTATCTATCGCTTTAAAAGCATTATCTACTGCACTACAATAGGATAAAGTAGCATAAATATCTTTCTTTTTCTCTAAATCATTATCATATTTAATAAAATTCTCTACTGCTTTTCTTCTATCTGCATTTACTATCCATGCTTCTTTTTGCTGAGCTAGTTTTATGTAGGAATATATATCCATTTGCTCTAATTTTGCTTCTGCAGTTAATTTACCTAGCACCACATCATCATTTGGCAGCAATAACATTTGTGTTTCATTTTTTGCAAATTTCTCTGCCGATTCCGTTATTTCTATACTTTCTTTATTATCCTGTTTCTGAATAGGTAAATTTACAGGTTGTTGCACTTGTGGTGTAGGAACGACATTTTGAACATTATTAGCACTCTGATCTTGGGTATCATTTTGAGTATCGCTTTGATTTTCAGCTAGCACTTCTACAGGTTTTAAAGGGGCATCCCAACCTTGTTGAGTCGCTGGATCTTTACTTGCAACAATTGTTTGCTTTGCATTATTAATTTCTTCCGAAGAATCGGTCACTGTCGGCATCGGTACTACAGGCGGCACGTTAGGCGTGCTTGGTACTGCGGGGCCAGCAGGCGGCACTGTCTGATTTGCCGGAACTACCGGCGGTAAATTATTTGGGGTAGTACTAGGTGCTACCGGCGTATTCACTACAGGGGCAGGCACAGGCGGCATATTAGGAGTGGACGGCACTAATGCCGGAGTCGTGCTAGGTGCTACCTCTGCAGGTAAATTATTTGGGGTCGTGTTAGGTGCTACCGGCGTATTCACTACAGCAGGAGGCATAGGCGGCATATTAGGCACGCTAGGTGCTACTGCAGGAACCGGAGCAACCTGCGGCGGCACTTGATTAGACGGCTCACTTGTATCTACCGTATCTACCGGAGGATTAAGAGGTACAGGTTTATGCACTTCAGGTAATTTAGTCGGCTTATATATTTGCACCGGCGGGGATGGCGGCACTACGTAACTTCCCGGACGAAGCGGAGGCATTACTACTAAAGGATTCGGTACGTTAGGCGTTACGGGTAAATTACTAGAAGCCAAATTTGTGCTGTTTTCATTTGTAGGATTGGTAGCATGAACTTCTGCCGGCATCTCATCATTATGCAATTCATTACTCGCAACACTCGGTAGCTTAGCATCACCAACATCCATAAACGGTTCGGTTTTTTCTGCAGGTTTTTGCGGTGAATGCAAATCATTATCGCTATGTGAAGCTAAGTTTGCATTATGCTCATTATCATTATTTGCAGCACTTGGTAACGTGGTGTTACCGACATCCATAAATGGTTCGGTTTCTTCTGCAGGTTTTTGCGGTGGATGCAAATAATCGTCGCTATGTGAAGCCAAGTTTGCATTATGCTCATTATCATTACTCGCAGCACTCGGCAACGTAGCATTACCGACATCCATAAACGGCTCATTTGCCTCTTGCTCATTCTTTATAGGCTCTTGTGCGGCTAATTTTGCTTCTTCTTTATTTTTTGTACCGTCTTCTTGCTTGATTTTTGTTTGAGAAACCGGTTCTTTTTTCTTTGATTTAGTAAAAAATTGTTTGAACTTATCAAAAATAGAATCTTCTGAATTAGAAACGGCTTTTTTATGCTCGCTTTTTGCTTCTGTTTCAACGTTCGGTAATGACGGAGGTAAAGCAGGCGGGGCAGCATAAGCTTGATGTGCCGTTATTCCTAACAACAAATTTATCAAAAATAATATCTTATATAATTTATTTAACATATATTTCCTTATTAAATAATTTACTTTTAAGAGAAGCTTTACTTGATGTCATCCCGTGATTTATTCACGGGATCCAGTAACATATAAAAAATTTAATTTTTTATATGTTTATTTTATTAAATATTTTTTTCTGGATCTAGTTCCCAAGCCACGGGATGACACAGAACACTTTTCTGAGCCATGCAATCACTTCCTGCCATTACTCTGCAATATTTTTCTTATCTCACTTTCTACTAGATCCTTAACCAATATAGGCAGATTCTTATCTAACCATATTTTAAGCTCGGGTCGGAGCATTTCAGCTACTAACTCTTCAAGGGCATTTTTTGAAGTAATATTATTATCTAGCTTCTTATTCTTAATAGTATCGGTGAAATTTTTAAAGACATTGCCGATTTCCTCGGCAGATTTCGACGATATTAATTGATCTTCTTCATCGTCTAAATCTCTTTTCTCTTCGTCTGCCCCGCTTATTACTTCCGTTAATTCCAGTACGTCATCCTCGCTTTCTTCTGCGTCTTCGTAGTTTAAATTTTTACGCTCGCTAATCACCCCTTTGATCGATTTCAATATATCTTCTATAGACATATCTTGAGGTTTTTTACTTTCTTTGCTCACCTTAGGACCCTATAAACATTTTTCGTTTAATAATTTTAAACTCATCTTCAGGATCAAAATATTTTACTTTAAGCTTTAAACTTTTAGCGGTTAACTCGCCTGTTAATAATTTCATCTGATAGGCAGCGAGTATTGAAGCTTTATAAGCATCGACGCGTGCTATCTTTGCTTCATATAATTTTTCTTCAGCCGTTAAAACATCAAGTATTGTTTTAGAGCCGACGATTTCTTCTTGTGCCGTACCGTCATAAGATATTTGTGCCGCATCCACGCCTTGATTTGCTGCAATAATACGTGATTTTGCCGCTTCAAATCCTTCCCATACGCTTATAACCCCTGCTCTCGTCTGCTTTATGGTACTATCAAGCTGAATTGCACTATTTCTTGTATCGTTCTTAGCCGCTCTAATTCTCGAATATTGAGCTCCCCCTTCAGGATAAATAGGAATATTTACGGAAAGCGTAGTAGAAACGCTTTTAGTATTAATATAATTACGCTCTAAATCTTGAGGATTATAATGGTTTCTACCTGACTGCAATCTTACGCTTACTTGTGGCAATAATTTCCCTTTCTGTGCTATTTCTATAGCTTTAGTCGAAATAACGTTATGTCTTGCCGAATCAATTTCAGGATTTAAATTAGAAGCCTTTTTTGATAATTCATCAAGTGAACCCGGTAAATTTTCAGGTAAAGCAGGTATGTTTATATCTATAGGTTCTATCCCGAATACTCTAATAAAATTTGCTTTTTTTGCCTGAAAATCGGCATACGCACTAAGCTTATTCGTTTCTGCCGCTGCAAGCCCTGCCCTTGCCGTTGCTATATCTATTTCAGTCGCCTCTCCGAGCTTTAATTTCTCTTCAACCGTATTTATTTGCTGCCAGTTGGTACGAAGCCTACTTTCAGAAATTTCGTACTTCTCTTTACTTTCAAAATAGTCAAGATAAGCGGTTATTAAGTTTAATAACACTCTTTGTTCCTGAGCATAATATTTACCGCGTGCTGCTCTAAATCCTGATTGTGCAGCCTTAAGATTTGCAACGCTAGAACCACCGTTAAATAGTGATTGTTCAATTGTTAAGCCGCCTTGATCATTATCTACTTCCGTGGGTGTAAGACCAAGCCTATCGGCAAATTTTTTATTATATTTATTTTTAGTATGAACTCTATTAACTTGCATCCCTACATTTGGCATAAATCCCGAAAAAGCTTGCGGAAATTGCTCAATTGATTTTAAAAATTCGGTTCTGATCGTTTTTAATTCATCATTATTTCTATACCCTACCGTTAAAGCTTCCTGCAAATCAATTGCCATAGCCGTACCGGTTAATAATAATGTAACGATAAATGTAGTTAATTTACGCATAAATTTTTTAAATAATTGATAATATGTTATTCAGATTTGTTTGATCTTTCAATAATATAGCTATTTTAAACCTAAACAATATAAATCTATTGTAGCAATGTTAGCACGTTATAATAACAAAAATTAGTATTAAGAGCAATAATAACTATTTTCATTTTTACTTTATTAAGGTTAGACTTTACAATAGTATTAACATTTAATAATATTTAATCATGTCTATTTTTAACTTTTC
Organism: Rickettsia endosymbiont of Pyrocoelia pectoralis; assembly: GCA_020404425.1. Taxonomy (GTDB): domain Bacteria; phylum Pseudomonadota; class Alphaproteobacteria; order Rickettsiales; family Rickettsiaceae; genus Rickettsia. Next base: position 22,939 of record DYDX01000060.1, on the reverse strand, counting down.
CCATTTCAAAAATCTAAATCCGGAACAAGAAGCCGAATTAAAAAAGATTTTAACAAAATTACACGGCTTTACGAAATCCTTAAAAGTAAATGTAGTTGATTTAGAAACCAATTTATTAGATATTTTACGAAGTTCGTTAAAAGAATTATCGAAGACCGAAAATATAAATGTAGAAAAAATAGAAGAGCTTTTTAATAATACGCTAAAAAAATCTCTTGATACATTATCGGAAGCGTTAGATAAAACTTATCAAGAACAGTTAAAAAACAAAGATATATTTCTATTCGATGGAATTATTGTAGAAAAATGTTTAAATGTTTTAGAGCAAATTCTAAAATTTCAGCAAGGGTTAGATAAAATTCACCCGGGAGCTTCAAAAAAAATTATAAAGTCGTTAGAAAATATGTTAGTAGGTATAATAGCGACTCAAACACCGGTTCTTGGGGCATTTATACAAGCAAGCGGTTTACTTGAAAAAGTAAATAATCTCATTGACCACGAAAAGCTATTGCCAAAAGTAACAAAATTACGTAATGATATTAAACAAATGAGGCAAGAAATTAAAGCTAGTAAGGAACTTGGGAGTGTTGCCGAACGAGCCGAGCAAGTAGCCGGAATTTCAGAAATATCGAACGAGCCTATTAAGAAAGTTATCGAAGTAGAAAAAAACCCTAATAATAAAGCTTCGCTAGAGACTGTTATGGAAGCTGCTAAAGAAATACCGAAAAATAAAGCAGAAATAGAACAAAAAATATCGAAACTTAAAGATGATATTGAAAAAACATTACCGGAAAAAGCTAAAGAATTACCGGCAGTAAAAGATTCTATAAAAAGTAATTTAGAGAACGTAAAAAAAGAGTTATTAAAAGCAGCAAGCCCAGAAACTTCTTTTTCCGAAAAAATAACCTCTATACACAAGGCAGCAGAACAAGCTATGCAAATTGCGAATGATGTACAAAAAATAGCAGGAGTGGATAGTAAAATAGGAAGCTTAATAGGGGCAGTAGTACAAAGTAAGTTACTACCGGCACCGATCTTAGCAGTGACCAAACTAGCTCCGGACGTTGCTAATTTAGTTAAGATAGGCAAAGCAGTTGCTAGTTTACTTTCTAAAACTCAAAATTTAAATAAATCACAAGAAAGAGCAAAAGGGTGAACAATAATCATATTTTAATTGCCGTAGGCTGTTTAGCGTTATTAATAATATTTTTAATATATAAGAAAGTAGCGTCACGTAAAAATATTATCGCTTCTTCTGAAGGAGGCAGCCTTGACAATCCTGAGACTTTTGCCATTAATAATAAAAACCCAGATAATAAAAAGCTTACATTACAAGAAAGAATAGAATTATCTTGGAAATTTCTCTACGACATCACGGAAATTATTCTCAATAAATTTTCTAAAGAAGATATAACTTTAGTAAATAAATGCGGGCGTATTTTACTTGATAACGGAACAAAATACGAACATGTGGTTGACCTTGCTATCCCTCAAGCCAAATCCCATACCCAATCAATCGAACAAGAACAAAGCAAAGGTAAAAAGGCACTCGGAGTGTAGTATACAAGACTCGTATTTTATAAAATCTCATGACTCCATAGTTTTTCTAAAAATTCCTGCACCGGTATTATATCTATTTCTTGCGTACCCCATATTACTTTTCGTAATTTTTCTTCTAAGCACACTATGTAACCTTTACTTAAGCTATGTTCTTCTATAAAAGATTTAATGCCTCGAAGTTCGCTATTATGAATATTTGACGAAATCTTTACTTCGATCGGTATGGTTTTACCTCTAATCTTACTAATTATAAAATCAACTTCCAAGCCTGTTTTGGTACGCCAATAATTTATTCGGTAATCTAGATCGTTTAAACCTAAATAAGCCGTAAGTTCCATAAATATATAATGTTCCAACGCCTTTCCTGCTTCTGCTCCTTTTAGCTTATTCAGTTGATATTGTGTTATATTATTTGCAACTCCGACATCAAAGAAATAAAATTTTGGAATGGACGATATGATTTCTCTGTTAACTTTTTTGGTATAGGGATAAACTAAATATCCTACTAACGTATCGACAAGTATTTGATAATATTCTTTAATAGTTTTTGCATCTATCCCGCAATCACGTGCTATGTTGGAATAGTTTAACAACTCACCGTGAGAAAAGGCAATACTATCCATAAACCTACTAAAAGCCGATATATTACGGACTAACCCTTCTATGCGTATTTCATTGGTTAAATAGTCTTCTACGTAAGCTTTTAATAGTTTTCGTGAATTATTACTAATGAAATGTAACGGTATTAAACCATTATTAAATATTTTAATTAAATTAAAGTCTTTTTTTATTTCAGGATATACTAAAGGATAGAAATTATATTTTATTGCTCTTCCTCCCAGTAAATTCGTCCCTGCTATCCTTAATTTTCTGGTGCTTGATCCGCATAAAATAAAGTAGCTATTCGTATTTTCTATAAGCCAATGTATTTCATCAAGTAATGCAGGTACTTTTTGAATCTCATCTACTATAATAGGAAAATCAAGCTTATCTTTATTAAGAGCTAGTATTTCTTCTCGGAAATTTGACGGTTGCTTTAAATATTTGAGTTGTAGATCTGTTTTTAATAAATCGTAATATACGGAGTTTGGGTATAACTCTCTTAAATAAGTGGATTTGCCCGTTTTTCTTGCTCCCCACAAAAAAGCGGTTTGCTTCTTTTCTAATTCTAATTTTAAATATCTATCATACATAATATATAACTTTTAAGGAGTCTATTCCTAAATAGTAAGCTTTTTTAGGAATAAAGTCCATAAAATTAAATATTATTTCTTAAAGATATTTTGCATTCTCTTCCTTAATTAACTCTATCAGCTGCTCGATAGTTAATACTTCTTGCTCAGTCGTGCCGAGTCTTCGAATCGTTACTTGTTTATTTTCTTTTTCCTGTTTACCGATTACTGCGATCATCGGTACTTTTTGGTTAGAAAATTCACGGATTTTATAGTTGATTTTATCCGGTGAAATATTAATATCCGTTCTTACACCGCTATCTATCAAAGCTTTCTGCACTTCTAAAGCATAATCGTTTAGATCGCTTGTAATAGTCGCCACGGCGACCTGCACGGGTGCAAGCCAAAGAGGAAAACGTCCGGCATATTCCTCAATCAATATACCGATAAAACGCTCAAGCGAACCAAGTATAGTACGATGTAACATTACGGGTCTTTTCTTCTCACTGCTTGCTGCAATATAGTTAGCGTCCAGCCGCTCAGGCAGCACAAAATCCACCTGCCATGTACCACACTGCCATTGCCGCCCTATCGCATCGGTTAGCACAAACTCAAGCTTCGGACCGTAAAAAGCCCCTTCGCCCGGGTTTAACGTATAAGTAAATCCTGCTTTCTCTACTGCTTCTTTTAAGGCATTCTCAGCCTTATCCCAAGTTTCGTCACTACCTGCCCTAATTTCGGGGCGGTCGGAAAACTTTACTTTGATATCGGTAAAACCGAAATCCTTATAAACCTCAGTCAGTAATTTACAGAAAATGACTGTTTCATCGGTAATTTGATCTTCCTCACAAAAAATATGAGCATCATCCTGCACTAAACTCCGTACTCTCATCAAACCGTGTAAAGCACCTGATGCCTCATTACGATGGCATAACCCGAACTCCGACATACGCAGCGGCAAATCTCTGTAGCTCTTGATACCTTGCTTAAAAATCTGCACATGGCAAGGACAATTCATCGGCTTTAGCGCTAAAGTCTTGTCATCTGTTTCTAAAGCAAACATATCTTCACGAAATTTTTCCCAGTGACCGGAAAGCTCCCAAAGACTTTTATCGACCAATATAGGCGTCTTAACTTCAGTATAACCGTTCTTACGAATTTTTTTTCTAATATACTGCTCGATTGTGTTATGTATGCTCCAACCCTTATCATGCCAAAATACCATCCCTTGGGCTTCCTCCTGAAAATGGAACAAATCAAGCTCTTTCCCAAGCTTTCTATGATCACGTTTCTCGGCTTCTTCAAGTATAAATAGATAGTTATCCAGCTGCTCCTTGGTAGCCCACGCAGTACCGTATATACGCTGCAGCATCTCATTACGGCTATCACCTCGCCAATAAGCTCCCGCAACTTTCATCAGCTTAAAATGCTTAACAAAACCGGTAGAAGGAGCATGCGGACCTCGGCATAAATCAATATAATCAGCTTGCCTATATAAACTTATAGGCTCATTTGACGGAATTGATGCAACGATCTCGGCTTTATAATGCTCACCTATCGATTTAAAGAACTCCACGGCTTTGTCTCTATCCCATAATTCTCTTGTCAGTTTCTCATTCTTTTTAGAAAGCTCAAGCATTTTAGCTTCTATAACGGCTAAATCATCCGTAGTAAAAGGCTTATTGCGGGCAAAATCGTGGTAGTAGCCGTTTTCGATTGCAGGACCGATCGTTACTTGCGTTTCAGGGAATAATTCCTTTACTGCTTCTGCCGTTAAATGTGCAGCGTCATGCCTAATTATCTCTAGGCATTCAGGATCTTTTGCGGTTAAAATACGCAGCCTGCAATCACTATCGATTTGAATGCTTAAATCTTTAAGCTCACCGTTTATTTCGGCAATCATTGCTGATTTAGCAAGTGAAGTTGAAATCGCATTTGCTACTTCAAAACCCGTAATATTTTTCTTAAATTGTTTTACGCTCCCATCGGGAAAGGAAATATTTATCATTTTTATTCTAACCTATTTTTTCTTCAAATTTCATAATCTAATACTATTACTTCTTCAGTTAAAGGCATAATATCTTCAGAAGCTATTTTAATATGATCAGGATGTTTTAAATAATCTTCTCTATCTTTTTCGTTTAAAAATTTCATAATAAAAGCATAGCTAAAACCTTTATTTAAATTTTCAGGGCTACAATTTTTGCCGAAACTGAAGGATTTAATTTGCGGGATAGTAGTATTTTTCAAATCTCCTAATTTTGCTAAAGCTTGCTCTATCCGGTTTTCGGAAATAGTCGCAGCAAGCTTAAATAATACAATATTTCAACACTCTAAACTTAGAAAAAGATTATAATAGTACGGTTTAATCTAAAATTCAAGATATATTATTATAAGATTTTCAGCATTCTTAACCAAAGGCAAATTGGTTAATAAATTAACTATTTTAATATTTAACGCTATCAATTTGGTGGGAAGAATTACAAAGCAATTAAGAAAAGAAAAAACTAAAATCGGTACTTAGTTTTTATTTTTATAAAAATTGAACAGGGGAATATAATTTTTAGTAATAGTAGAAAAAGAGAAGCTGCAAAAGAATTATGATAACAAGTATACCAGCAAGCAAATGGCTTATAGGGTTTGGCTTTAATATGCTAAAATAGCAGAAAATATTAAGGTTATAGAAAGGTATAACATGACAGAGCAGGAGTACCTATATTACTTTTTGTTACCATTGCTGCTAAAAATACTAAAGCTTTCCTTTAAGAACTTCCTATCAAAACCTTATTAATAAAGGCTTTACAAAGTTATTTGTATTAGTTTTCAAAGTTATTTTAACAGCTATATAAAGCTTAAACAACTAGCTTTAACACAATAAAAACCTCCTCGTGAAAAATAACTAATTTTTTATGCAACTATAATGTCACCTTTTTCTATTTTTAGTAAAAAATAGAAAAAATTTTGTATATTTTTATTTACTTTACATAATTTAAGGTTATTTTGTTTCTATTAATATTCAATTAATTAAATTAGAGAATATACAATTGTTATTATTAAGCCTTTAAAAGCCAATTAAACAAAGAGCAAGAATTTTATACAATTTCTAAAACAACTATAATTTAATTACTTATGCTTGATCATAATAAACTTATTTTTCTTTTAAACGATCAGCTATAAACTGATATGATTCAAAGGCTTTATTAGGGTCTTTTTCGATTAACTCAAACCCTAACCTTTCATTACTGTTAATATGCCATAATTTACAAGTGTCGGGGCTAATTTCATCGGTCAGCATTATTATCGATTCTTCACCGTTAAATACTCGCCCAAATTCAAGGCTGCATTCCACAAGCCGAATACCTATAGCCATAAATAAACCACTCAAAAAGTCATGTATCCTAATAGCTTGTTGTTTTATTGCTTTAATTTCTTCCTTAAGCAGCCACCCGAAATTTAATATTTGATATTCATTAACTATCGGATATTTAAACTCACGGCTTCGAACACGAAAATCAATTATAGGTCTATCAAATACATATCCCTCATCCATACCGAACTCTGTTACGAATCTACCGCTTGCAACCGAAGAAACCACTACCTGCACGGGAAACATATCTACATATTGAATTAACTGCTCTCTCATATTTATTTTTTCAATAAAATGATTTTCTATACCGATCATTTCCAGTTTATTCATCAGAAATGAAGAAATATTATTATTAAGCACTCCTTTGCCTGAAATATTAACAACATCGCCGGTTTCTAAAGTAGCCTTATCCGTAAAAGCCATTATAAGTAAAAAATCTTCCTCGGAAGAGTATAAAGTTTTACTCGAACCTTCATATAGTTTTTTTTTCATATACTACTTTTTTAAAATTCATTTTCATCGTCATTGCAAGGAGGTTTTGCCTGGGTGGATTGATGTCATTCCGTTGATCGCAGGAATCCAGGAAAAAAGTATAAATATAGCAAATTTTTAAAATTAAAAGCTCGATTTATCTCGCTTTACACTGGATTCCCGCCTCCGCGGGAATGACATTGATTAGGCTTTACTATCAATACCTACCTGCCCACTTGAAGATCATTCGGACCGATAATAGCCAAGCTAGTTGCACCGCTAAATATCTTAGCAGCTGTTTTTAGAATATCGTCGGCTTTTATATTCATAATAATATCCATAATATCCTCGGACGAAATATATTTACCGAAAACTGCATAATTTTTACCGATTTCCTCCGATTTATAAGCTACTTTTTCTTGTGCCATTTGTAAGTTGCTTCTAACTTGGGTTTTAGCTCTAATAATTTCTTGCTCGGTTACTACTTCCGTCATTCGTTTTATTTCATTGTTAAGCTCTGCTTTTAATAACTCTAATTTATCATGTGCAGTGCTTGCATAAAGGGTAAATATACCGCTATCGAAATATGGGCTATTATAACTACCTACCGCATATGCAAGTCCTAATTTCTCCCGAATATGCTGAAACAACCTTGAAGACATGCCACCACCGAATATTATAGCAAGCAATTGCGTTTGGTAAAGTGTTTCTAAATCAATATAAGGTGTCCCTTCGAACCCTAATATTAAACTAGTCTGCTCTAACTCCTTATTTATAAAGCTATGACCGCCCACATATTTTGCAGGCAGAAAATCACTTTTCCCCCCTTGCTTTACGGAAGAAAATAACCGCTCTGCTTCCTTAACTATTTCATCGTGTTTAACGTTTCCTGCAATTGATAAATATAGATTGCCGGCATTATAATGTTTATCTATAAAATTTAAAAAATGATCTTTGGTAAAAGCCGCAATTGATTCAGCAGTGCCGAGTATCGGTTTACCGAGCGGCTGATCTTTAAAAACCGTGCTATAAAATTTTTCATAGATAAGATCATCCGGGTTATCTTGCGTATGAGCTATTTCCTGCAAAATTACCTGATATTCTTTAGCTATTTCTTCTTCGGAAAACACGGAATTTTGTATTATATCGGCAATTATATTAAGTGCTTTATTACAATTTTCAGCTAATACCCTCGTGTAATATACCGTTTTTTCATAACCGGTATAGGCATTAAAATGCCCGCCTATCTCGTCAAACTCTTCGGCTATTTGTTTTGCGGTTCGTGTTTTCGTACCCTTAAAAGCCATATGCTCAAGAAAATGTGAAATACCCTCTTCCCCCGAACTCTCATAACGACCTCCGACCTTGGCAATTAAGTTTATTGCCACCGAATTAACATAAGGCATATTATATGTTAAAACAGTTAAACCGTTTTTTAATTTACTAACGTTAAAATTTTCTTTCATAGTTATTTATTTTCTCTTTTTTCTGGATTCCCGCTTTTGCGGGAATGACATAACTCCCTTAATTTAGCTAAACGCAAGAATCTTGCAAAGGCAAAAATCATTGAATCTACAAAGCCGTCAAAACCAAATACGAAATATCGCCTGATAAAAAATGCTTTAAAAAACCACCATATCATTTCGGTCGCTAAACGAAAATTTGAAAGCTTTTTGCCTTGCTTAACTAAATCTTTTGCTTGCTCGCTAGAATAAAAATTTGCTTTATTTACCAACTGCTCAATTGATGTACCTGAATAATGATAAGCAGCTCCGTTTAATGTAAAGATTTTACCTGCAAAATCAATATCATTATTAAATACTACCGAATCATGAGTAGTACTATTTACAGTATTTGCAAAGCTCGCAGATCTCGTATTATACAGTCTAACAAATTTATTATCGGGAGCAAATATTCTAGGCTTTAAATCATTACGGTGCATTATAACAAAATTTATTTGATAAGCTAAATAATGGTCTTGATTCTTAGATGCAAAAATATACTCTATTTCATCCTGCAAATCTTTAGACAACTCCTCATCAGCATCAATATTTAGAACCCAATCATTTGCACAAAGACTTTCAGCAAAAGATTTCTGCCCTACATAACCAAGCCAAGGCTTTACTACTACTTTTGCCCCTAAATCTTCGGCTATTTTTACGGTTTCATCGGTACTTTCGCTATCTACTACTATCACCTCACCAGCAATATTCTTTACGCTATTTATAGCTCTTGCAATCCTTCCAGCTTCATTTTTAGTAATAATAAACACCGAGATTTTTTCGGTTAATAATTCATTCATAATCGGTATTACGGTTTTATGTCATTCCTGCATAGGGCTTGTTACGTGATTCAGTTTCTCCGATGTCATCCCGTGATTTATTCACAGGATCCAGTAAAACATATAAAAAATTTAGTTTTTTATATGTTTATTTTTTTCTGGATAATGTGGACAAGCCACGGTATGACACATCACAATATCACCCTAAACACTAATTTCACAATACTAGTTAAAAGCAAGGTAGATAATAACCCGCCAAGCCACAAAATAATAAACCATTGCCGGCTATTTAGGCAAGACATTATTTTAACAACCCGCAAGCGTAAGTTTTTAATATATATATTAAATTCAGTAGTGCTTGGCAACAGGCGTGAGGAGCGACGCCTATAATAATAGGCGAGACGACGAACAACGAAGTGCCAAGTGCTAATCAATTTAATATAAAGGATGATGAGAGGATTTGCCACGGAATATATAATAACAATAGAATGTATAGCCAAGTATTACAGGCAAAAATATTCCTGCCCCGATTAATAATAACGACTGGGAGGCGGCAGCAGCTGCTGCTTTTTCAAGTGTTACTTTATAAGGCACTATAAACGGCCATATACTTATAGCTAGCCCTAAATATCCCAATAAGAATAATAAAATCGTATAGATAAACGGCTTTATTTCTTGCTTTTGTTTAATAGCTTTGATTAATTTTATAAATATCAAGCCGGTTAAAATAGGCACAATAGATAAATAATAAATATTCGGTATAGTAAACCAGCGATGGCGTATGTGATCGTTTAAGAAAGGAACCCATAAACTTACAAGTCCCATAAATAATGCAACATAAAACAAAATATATAACGCAGATTTATATGCCCAATCTTGCGTTGTATTTTCGGTTTTCATAATAAGCCACGTACTACCTAAAAGGGCATAACCAAATATCAAAGCTATACCTGTCATAACAGAAAAAGGCGTAAGAAAATCGAAAGCATTGCCTGCAAATTCACGCCCGCTTACTTCTATGCCTTGAACAAACGTGCCAAGCATTAAACCTTGACAAAAAGCAGCCAGCATCGAACCGAAATGAAAAGCATAATCCCAAATATAACGATGCCCTATATGGGCTTTGAAACGAAACTCAAAAGCTACTCCTCTAAAAATAAGCCCAAGTAGCATTAATGTAATCGGAATATATAAAGCCGGCATTAATATAGAATATGCAAGCGGGAAAGCTGCAAATAAACCGCCGCCGCCAAGTACTAACCATGTTTCGTTACCATCCCAAAAAGGAGCAATAGAATTAATCATTTTATGGCGACAATCGTCAGTCGGTGCAAATGGAAATAAGATCCCTACTCCTAAATCAAAACCGTCTAATAAGACATATAAGCAAATAGCGGTAGCTATAAGCCCGCCCCAAACAAGCGGTAAATCTATATAAGGTGCAAAATTTATCATTCGTTTCTTTTTCTTAATATTATATTATTTATATTAATATTCTTGCTAAAACAGACCTTTTATACTATATTAATAGTAGCAAACTTGAGCAAATTAATTATGGCTAAATTAGCTTTTATAAAAGCACAAATTGAACCGAAACTAAAAGAAGAAGCAGAAAATATTCTTCATGAACTTGGCATTACCCCAACCCAAGCAGTTACTATGTTATATAAATATGTAGCAAACGAACATAAATGGCCTACTACCATAAAAATTCCTAATATTGTTACCTTAAAAGCATTTGAATCAACTGATAACGGGGTTGGTTTAATTACTTCTAAAAATACCAAGGAAATGTTTAAAAAACTTGGTATCTAATTTGTGTTTGAACCAATCTATACTACCGCTTTTGAAAAAGATATTAAATTAGCAATTAAGCGAGGTAAAAAACTGGAAAAGCTAAAAGAAATTGTAGAATTATTAACCTCAAAAACAGCTTTACCTATAAAATATCGAGACCATCAATTAGTAGGAAATTTTAAAGGCCGAAGAGAGTGTCATATAGAACCTGATTGGTTATTAATCTATAAAATCGATAATACATGTATTATTTTTGAACGTACAGGTACTCATTCTGATTTATTTAAATAAATCACTTGAAAAACTAATTCAACGGATTATTCAAACCGATATCTCCGTAAGTTTCTTTATTTTTGATTCCCTCTATTCCTTTTTTTATCAAATGCATTATATAATATATTCCTGCTCCGAAAATAATCGTATATACTACTACAAAAGCAGCAAGAGAAATAAACACATACTGCCCCAAAACCGGCGATACCGCATCTTTTGTTTTTAGAATATTATAAATTATGTAAGGTTGTCTACCGACTTCAGTTACAAACCATCCCGCAAGTACTGCAATAAAACCCGAAGGCGACATTAATATATACCAATATTGAAACCAACGCTCGGTATATAATCTTTTTTTTAAGTACAGATAAAGCCCGACTATACCTGTAAACACCATTAAAAAGCCGATCCCTACCATAATGCGGAAGCTAAAAAACACCACTGCAACAGGCGGACGCTCATCTTTTGACCATTCTTTTAACCCCTTTATCTCACCGTCCAAACTATGGGTTAGGATTAAACTACTAGCATATGGTATTTCTATAGCATATTTGGTTTTTTCCTCTTTCTCGTCAGGAAAACCGATAAGATTAAGTGCTGCTCCTTTCTCGGTGTCCCAAATACCTTCCATAGCCGAAACTTTAACCGGCTGGTATTTAAGAGTGTTTAAGCCGTGCTGATCACCGATAAATATCTGAATAGGTGCAACGAATAATGCCATTACCACAGCCATAAAAAGCATAATTTTAGCATGTTCCCTATAGCGGTTATTTAGCAAATAAAAACTACCTACACCTCCGATAACAAAGGAAGTAGTTAAGTAAGCTGCCGTAATCATATGGAAAAAACGATACGGGAAAGAAGGGTTAAAGATGATTTCAAGCCAATTTAGAGGATAAAAAAATCCCTCTTGCACTTCAAAGCCTGCAGGCGTATGCATCCAGCTACTAGCTGCAAGTATCCAAAAGGCTGAAATTACGGTACCGATAGCAACTATTAAAGTAGAGATGAGATGTATTTTTTTACTGACTTTATTGAAGCCAAATAACATAATACCTAAGAAAGACGATTCCAAAAAGAAAGCCGTAAATACTTCAAAACCAAGTAACGGCCCGAGTACGTTTCCGACCTTATCCGAAAAATTCGACCAATTAGTACCGAACTGGTAGGACATTACAACGCCTGAAACCACCCCCATTCCGAAAGTAACGGCAAAAATCTTTACCCAAAATTTGTATATTTCTTGATGAACTTGCCTTTTTGTTTTTAACCATAACCCTTCGATTACTGCTAAAAAACTCGCAAGGCCTATAGTAAAGGCAGGGAATATTATATGAAAGCTTATTGTAAAAGCAAATTGAATTCTTGATAGTAATATTGGATCAAATGTCATATTTAAACTGCTATTTTAAGATAATAAGCTTTTTGACAATAACAATATATACCGCAGATACTTCAAATATAGTAAAGAGTAGACGAAGTTTTATTTGGAAAAGAGCAAGGAATCTATAAGGCGAGGAGCGGAGCGTATACTTATAATACGTGAGCACCGTAGCTCTTATAAGATGACGTAGCCAATTTGTCAAATAAAACGAGTATACATTTGATTTGATCAGCCACCTTTGCTATTATCAAATTCTATCTGATTAGTTTTAACGAATTTTCCTTTTTCTTGGTTCCAATTATAATGAACATTTACTATTTTTATTTCGGTAACGTTAATATCACCGTTAGGCAATTGCGTCACGTCATAACCTTTACGGATAGAATCCGTAATTAGTAAACTTGCTTGACAAATATATTTTACATCAAAGAACGGCGAATTATCTTCTTGAGAGTTTTCTTGTTCTTCTGAAAAATTATTAGATTCTTTCTCTTGCATTTCTAATGATTTTGAGTTTATTTTCTGATTTTTGTAACATTATTTAAGACAAGAAGCAAGGCTTTTCAATATATTTAATATTTTTAGATATATTTTTACAAAGAAATTAAGTTAAATATGCTTTACTCAAATAATTTGGAGAATTGGAATGTAAAACAAGGGGTAACCACGCGCAGCCTATACTTAATAGGTGAGCATGCGAGTTCCCCGAAGTTTTGCATAAACAATTCTTCAAATCAGAAAAGTATTTTAATAAAAATAGAGGTAACGCTATCGTGATTAAATATCCTACTTTATCCAAATCGACGCTTAGTTTAGGTATTTATTTTTTAAAATTCGATAAAGCTAAAATCCTCTTATTAACTGCTATCTGTATTATGCTTGGTATGATTCCGGCAGTTGATAGTATATTGTTGCAAAAAATCATCGATTTAATTGAATCTTTTAGTGATAACGACGCTCCCAATCTCTTATCTTCAATGATTTACTGGGCAGTATTTTATGCACTTTGGTGGGAAAGTATTAATATTGCATATCGTTCTTACGATTATTTATACCTAAAGACTATGCCGGTTATCAAAGGCAAGATATTAAACGAACTTTATAATTACACCCAGTATCATAGCCATAAATTTTTTCAGGATAATTTAGCGGGACATATAAGCAATCGTATTACGGAAACTGCCCGCTCGTTTGAGATGATTATCTCGATATTAGGGGAAAAAATTATTCGTAAGCTTGCTATTATCGTCTTTGCATTAGTTACTTTATATTCCGTACATTATGTTTTTGCCACGATATTTATTTTATGGATTACGGTTTTTTTAGGTCTTAGTGCTCTTTTCTCAGATAAAATTAACAGATATTCCCTAACATACGCACGAAGCCAATCGCTTGTTGCAGGTAGTATTGTTGATGCGATAAGCAATATCAATGCCGTTAGAATGTTTACCTCGCATAAATTCGAACGTCAACATTTAGAAACGAGAGTAGAAAACGCCGTAGCCGACGAGCAAACTATGCAGTTTTTTATGTTCAAATTGCGTTATGCTCTTGGTACTTCCTGTTCAATAATGATTTTCGTAATGATCTACTACTTGTCAACCCTCCGAAGCCAGCTAGCTATAACTATAGGTGATTGCGTATTAGTCCTGACTTTATGCATAAATGTAGCTGACGATATTTGGGATTTGACTCAAGAAGTCGGCGATATGTTCGAGCAGGTCGGAGCATTCAACCAAGGTTTATCCTTAATGGCACCCCATATTATAACCGATATTGAAAACGCTTCCCCTTTAGAGATAAAAGACGGGACAATTGAATTTAGAAACGTCACGTTTAATTATCATCACAATAATAATTTATTCCGTAATAAATCGGTATTAATTCCGAGTAAACAAAAAGTAGGACTGGTAGGTTTTTCCGGCTCGGGTAAAACCACTTTTATCAGTTTAATTACTAGATTACACGATATAGAAGACGGCATGATTTTAATTGACGGTCAAAATATCAAACACGTAACCCAAGATTCTTTAAGAAAAGCCGTAAGCCTTATACCGCAAGAGCCTATACTTTTCCACCGTACTATCCTAGAGAATATTAGATATGGTCGTAAAGATGCATCCTTTGAAGAGGTGGTAGAGGCTGCAAAAGCTGCACATATTGACGATGTGATCAGTAAACTACCCGACGGGTACGATACTATGTGCGGCGAGCGTGGGAATAACTTATCGGGTGGTCAGCGTCAGAGAATTATTATAGCAAGGGCAATACTTAAAAATGCTCCTATTTTGATCCTTGATGAAGCAACAAGCAGCTTAGATAGCGAGACGGAAAGCTTAATTCAAGAATCGATGGAGTATCTAATGCAAAACAAAACCGTGATAGTTATTGCTCATAGATTATCTACTCTGCTTAATATGGATAGGATTTTAGCTTTTGAAAAAGGTAGCATAGTCGATGACGGTAGCCATACGGAATTGTTAAAAAGCAGTAAGCTGTACCAAAAATTATGGAACTCGCAAGTGAAGGGTTTGATAGGTTAGTTTTTATTTACTTGAAATCTTAGATTATTTAATATATTAATCCAATATTAATAATTAATTATGAAAGCTTTATGTTTAACAGGTACAGAGATCCCATAAATTATGTAAATACTAAATTAGGATTAATTTATAACGATGATTTTTGGGGAATACCTACATATGTTGACACAAAGTTGTGAATGTCAAAGAGCAAAAAGTTACTAATATTAAAGAGATTTTAGCCTCATCTTCTCCTATCACCTTAAAGACTTTATTCACGGCAATTTATGAGTTTGAAACTAATTCTGATCCTAATAATTTAAAACTTCTTATTGAAAAAGCTCTCAACCAAGGAATTAATATTAATGTTCAATATAATGATAGCACCCTTCTATATTCTGCTATTATCATAAACTCCTATGATATAACCAAGTTCATATTAGAGAAAGGAGCTAACGTTAATTTTCCTCAAAATTTTCGTGGTGATGTTCCTTTACATAGCGTAATTAGGGGTTCTAATACAACAGAACAAATTCGTATAGCAGAACTTCTTCTACAGAATGGTGCTTTAATAGAATCAAAAAATGAGTTCGATTACACACCTGTTCAAAATGCTGTTTGTAATGTTGTGTGTAAAAATAAATTAGAAATAACTAAATTATTCACAAAATATGGAGCCAATCTTGAAGTAGTATTTCCAATCTCTAAATTTCCTAAATCAAGCAAAGAATATAATTCTGACTCAGGTAAAAATTTAATTGAGTTAGCAAGTGAAAATGAGTATGAACTAAAAGCTTTTTTGAAACTTGCTATAGCGTGCAATAATAAAAATTTTAGCATAGTAGACAAATCAGTTACTACTGAAGATATACAAAAATTTGCAGAGTGGAAAATATCAATAAAGCCTGAAAATTCTAAGTTTTTTTCTAAACATTTAAATGAATTATGTAACCTCAAAAATTTCCTATTAACCAAAGAGACATTTAAGGAAAGTGAATTTATAGGAAAAATAGACGATAATTTAAATCCATATAGCAGCTTAAAAAATTTACTGATGTTTAAAATGGTTGAAGAGCCTAAAATATACGAATATAAAGCCGGTATTTTACCTCACGATTTAATAGACGAATTCAAAGATTACGAGCTTAAATTAAAAGGCGTTGTGAAACCAGAAGAAAGCCATTCCACGACTTGATTGATTTTGTGTGCGTAGCTGCCAATATCATTCTCGCATGAGACTGACTTGCGTGGATCGGAAAACGCATTCGGTGTCATCCCGTGGCTTGTCCACGGGATCCAGAATAAAGCGAGATAAATCGAGCTTTTAATTTTAAAATTTTGCTGTATTCATGCTTTCGCAGGAATGACATTGAGCGGTTTTGCTGAGCCATGCAACAAAGCCTACGCTTTCTCGCAATGACGGGTGAAAATTATCAATGCAGGCAAGATTAGAATCCCCTGAGTAATATTATAGCTTCTACAAAATCTACTATATATTCTTCTTGTTTTTCTAAATCCTTAATCTTGAGAGTATTATTTTCTTGCTCTTCGTCACCGATGAATATAACAAATTTAGCGTTTTCATTTAAGGCTCGCTGCATTCGTTTAGCTATTTTACCCTCTATTTCTAGAGTAGCGACTATCTTATGTGAACGCAATTGATCAGCAATTTTAAAGGCATAAGCAATATTATCCTCACCTATCGGTAATATAAATACCTGACCAACAGAACTTACGCTATATTCCCGCATCAAAGCAATTCGCTCTATTCCAGCAGCGAAACCAATAGCAGCTACATCCTCTTTATTCCCCATGATGTGGCTTAAACCGTCATAACGCCCGCCGGCGAGAATAGTAGATTGCGATCCAAGCTTGTTCGTCGTGAACTCAAAAGCGGTGTGGCAATAATAATCAAGCCCTCTAACCAAACGTGGATTTATATGGTATTTTACGTTTAAAATATCTAGATATTTTAACAGCTCCTCAAAATATTCTTTAGATTCATCAGTATAATAATCAGATAGAATAGGTGCATTAGCTACTATTTTTTGGTCAGCTTCGCTTTTAGAATCAAGGATTCGCATCGGATTTTTGGTTAGCCTAACTTTACTGTCTTCCGATAATTCATCCTTAAAACCACTTAAATACTCTACTAATTTTTGCTGATAAATGCTTCGTGATTGACTGCAACCAAGAGAATTCAGCTCTAGCGTCGTATCTTGTTCTATATCAAGGGCTTTAAGTATGTCCACCGCTAGCTTTAAAGTTTCAGCATCCGAAATAGCCCCTTTAGCACCTATATACTCGTAATTTAGCTGATGAAATTGTCTTTGACGCCCTGCTTGCGGTCTATCATAACGAAAAACAGGACCGGTAGAAAAAAATTTAAGAGGTAGTTTATGTTGCAAACCGTTTGAAATAAAAGCTCTTACAATCCCTGCCGTAAATTCAGGTCTAAGAGCAACCGATTCATTACTTTTATCTAGAAAACTATAGATTTCTTTACTGATTACGTCAGAGCTTTCGCCCATCGAACGATTGAACACTTTAGTGTACTCGAGGATTGGAGTACTCATTTGCTTGTAACCATATAACTCCCCAACCTCTCTCGCTTTACTAATTATATAGTCATGAACTTTATAATCATCCGGCAAAAGATCTTTCATTCCACGAAGAGGTTGGAGCTTATCAGTCATTTTTTTAATCTTGTCTCTAGTTTTAATGCCTTAAAAAGCATTCAATGTCATTCCTGCATAGGTATTGTTGCGTGGATAATTTTTACCCCTGTCATCCCGTGGCTTGACCACAGGGTCCAGTAATTAAAAAATATAAGTACAGTAAGTTTTTAAAATTAAAGCTCGATTTATCTCACTTTATTCTGGATCCCGTGGATAAGCCACGGGATGACAGATTAATGGTATAACCATTTTATCTAGGTTTAGCTATATATAGCAAAAAGTATTAGGATATAGACTTTAAATTTTAGAACGAGCTGCGGAGCGTACATCTAGTACGTTAGCATAAGCGAGTTTCTGAAAATTTGATGTATATATCCTAATAATTGAAGCTATATTTCTTTTTTCATAAAGAATGATCTTACAATATACAAACAAAACATAGCAACAAACCAAATTAGTAACGCACGTCCTGCTGTTTGTAAATTAAATTCACCATCATACATTTGGATGAATAATAAATAGAAACACGCCATTAAAATAAACGGAGCGATAATATATACCACCGGACACTTAAACGGTCTTTGAGCATCAGGTAGCCTTGTTCTAAATAGCAACACTATTATCGCAACGGTTATATAGTCAATAATTGCTCCCATCGAGGTTAATTGCGTTAATAGCTCGGTAGAACAGAACCCTCCAAGAATAGCAGCTAAAGATGCAAATATTATAATCGTAACATACGGGCTGTCATATTTCGGATGCAATTTTGCAAAGCTTTTAGGCAGTAATCCGTCACGTGCAATAGCATAGAAAATACGGGAAGTACCGTAAATATTCATCATTAAAACCGTCATCATACCGCAAACTGCACCGGTTGCAACGATAGCCGAACCGATTTTACTGTTATTGATAGTTAAAGCATAAGCAAGCGGCTGGTCGTTATTTAATTGATCGAAAGGTGCAATACCCGTAACAAGACCCGCCATTGCTACATATACTATAGTAGTTAAAACAAGCGAGCCGATAATACCGATCATTATATCACGCTTTGGATTTTTACATTCCTCGGCGGCAGTAGCAATAGTTCCGAATCCCGTAAAAGCTAAGAACAAAATTGATGCTCCCACCAAAACGTTACTGAAACCGAACGGCATAAAATTGCTCCAATTAGTTGCATCAAAATGCGGAGCAGCAGCAAGTATAAAGACAAAGATCGCAGCCATTTTTATAAACACTAAAATAGCATTTAGTTTTTTACTGTCTTTGGTACCTAAGAATAAAATAAAACCGATAAATACCGAAATTAAGAATGCCGGTAAGTTTATTATACCGCCATTTGTCGGCACCGTAGTTAATATTTTCGGCAATTCGATCCCGCCGGCGGCAAGTATTCCCTGCACATAACCCGACCAGCCCGCCGCTATTATTCCGGCAGCAACACCTAGCTCCAATATTATAACACTACCGATCATCCAGGCGAACACTTCACCGAATGCTACATATGAGTAAGTATAGATACTGCCCGAAGTCGGAAGCATTGCAGCAAGCTCAGTGTAAACAAGTGCTACGAAAATACAGGTAATACCGGCAATACCGTAGGATACTATTACAGCAGGACCTGAATATTTAGCGGCAATAATTCCGGTAACGACGAATACACCCGTACCGATCATTGCACCAAGTCCTAGTAATATTAAATCAAATGCCCCAAGCGTCTTACTAAGACCGCTTGAACTACCCATTTCTTTTACTGATTCAAAACTTTTCTTTCTTAAAAAACTCATTAGTTTCTCCTGTTTTTAGTGAGCTTATTTTTTGATGTATTGTATGGACCGAAAAATGCGTACGCTGTCATTCTCGCCTAGCTTTGTTGCGTGGATCAGTTCCACCCCTGTCATCCCGTGATTTATTCACGGGATCCAGTAAAAAATATCAAAATTATTGATATTTTAAATTATTTTCTGGATACCGTGGTCAAGCCACGGTATGACAAATTGGATTTAATTTACCTTGTATCCCTAGTAATCCAACCGCCGCCTAGTACTCGGCTGCCGTCATAAATAACGCATGCTTGCCCGGGTGCTATGGCTTTCTCTTCCGACAAAAACTTTACTTTCATTTTATCGTCGCCAAACTTACTTATCTCAGCAAGCTTCGGCGGTCTTGTTGAGCGAATTTTAACGGCTGCTTCTAGTTTCTCACCGTCTTTAATATTTCCCCCAAGCCAATTCACATCCTTAATTATGAACTCCTGCACGCTTAATGCAGATTCCGGTCCTACATATACAATATTATTACTCGGGTCAATCTTCACTACGTATAGAGGTTCATTATAAGATACCCCGAGACCGCGACGTTGTCCTATCGTATAATTTATTATCCCGCTATGAGTGCCAAGCTCAAAACCGTTTACATGCACGATTTTACCGCCTTCACTACTACTCGGACGTATTTTATTTATTAAATCCTTATAATTACCGTCAGGTACAAAACAAATATCCTGACTATCAGGTTTATCAGCCACCTCAAGCCCAAATTTATTAGCTAATTTTCTTGTTTCGTCCTTAGTAATATTTCCAAGCGGAAAATCCAAATATTCAAGCTGCTCTCTAGTAGTCGCAAATAAAAAATAGCTTTGATCTTTTGCAGGATCAAGCCCCATATGAAGCTCTGCTCCGTTACTACCGTTTACTTTCCTAACGTAGTGACCGGTCACAAGCTTACTTGCACCAAGTTCTTTAGCTGTTTTTATTAAATCCCTAAATTTTACCGTTTTATTACATTGCACGCATGGAAGCGGCGTTTCGCCTTGCAAATAACTATCAACAAAATTATCTATTACCGATTCTCTAAACTTACTCTCATAATCAAGCACATAGTGAGGCATACCTAGTCTATTTGCTACCATTTTAGCATCATAAATATCCTGACCTGCACAGCAAGCATTTTTTTTGCCCACCGCCATACCGTGATCGTATAATTGCAGCGTAATACCTATGACATTATAGCCCTGCTCACATAGCATTGCCGCTACAACTGAACTATCAACCCCGCCCGACATTGCAACAACTATAGTAGATTGCTTATTTAAGTTAATCATAAGAACTCTAAACAAACAGCAAATTATACTAGATTTGTAATTAAATTACAACAACCTATTTAAATCCTGTGCACTTTTAATGGAATAATCATAATTATAGCTCTTTTTAGCTGCAAATTATAAGATTTTTTTGAAATAAGAATAACTATTCCAGCAAAAATCTTATTAATTTTCGCTTAAAAATATCTCATAATTATAATCATTAATCAAAAGTGCACAGAACCTAGGAAAAATTTAAATTTTAATATTGTTTTTGTGTGGTTATACATAAATATAGCTATTGATATAATGACTATATCATAATATAATATTTATATTATAAATTACCAATAGCTAAAGTAGTGCCTTTAAAAGAAAGTAATATAGAACATAAAAAAAGTTATTTTGGTTTTTTAAAAGGAACAATAGAAATAAATGATGATATAGTAAATTATTCTTTTGAATCTGATTGGGAAGCTAATAATGACTAAGACTATTTACTAACCTTTAAAAATAATACGGTCTTAATAATCAATTAGTAATATAGCACACCTTACTTTTTAACATCTCGTACTTTGAAAAAGCTATAAGATAATGTTAATACTTTAATGTCCTGCATTTCAGGGTCGGATTCTATATCTTTATCTATATAGAATGTCACGGGCATCAAAACTTTTTCACCGGCTTTTAATAATTGTTCTTCAAAACAAAAGCAATGAATTTTCACGAAATACTTCCCCGCTTTATTGGGAGTAACATTATAAACCGAAGTCCCGATTATGTCATCACTGCTTAAATTTTCCGTTTCGTAAAAAACTAAACTAGTCTGCCCGGGAACAATTTGAACTCTTTGCTGTCTTGGAATAAAACGCCAAGGCAGATTTTTATCAACATTTGCATCAAATTCAATTATTATGGGCTTTGTTCCTTTTACCTTAGAATATATATTTACCGTTTCTTTAGCCGTAGTACCTCCGTATCCCGTTACTTTACAGAATAAATTATAAATAGGAACGGAAGCAAAGCTAAGTAATACCATGCTGATAATTAGCCCTAATAAGGAAAATGCTAGATTATTATTGGTTTTTTTAGACATTATTTGATTTTATTTAAAAATGACTCTAGAAAAAGTTTATTTTAGAACATATATATGATATTATAAAGAAAATTAATTAGTAAGGTTAATAATGACTAGTAATATTAATGCAGTAGCAATCTCTAGTGAATCAGGCTTTTATAGCTACTTACAGAAAATTAACAAGATTCCTTCGCTTACTCAAGAAGAAGAATTTTTATTAGCTAAATCTTACTTAGAGCAAGATGACCTACAAGCCGCACATAAGCTAGTAACTAGCCACCTTAAATTAGTCGCAAAAATCGCAACCGGTTATAGAACTTACGGGCTTCCTATTACCGAACTGGTTTCCGAAGGTAATATAGGCTTAATGCAGGCAGTGAAAAAATTTAATCCCGAGCTTGGCTTCCGTCTATCAACCTATGCAATGTGGTGGATTAAAGCTTCTATCCAAGAATATATATTAAAATCTTGGTCGTTAGTAAAGATGGGCACGACTGCTGCACAAAAGAAATTATTTTTTAGCCTTAATAAAATTAAACATAAGATTACTAATTTATATTCAAGAGCTATTACAACCGATGATTTTGTACAAATCGCCGATGAATTAGGTGTTTCGGTTAGTGAAGTTTCCGATATGAACATCAGACTTTCAGGCGGTGACTTATCGTTAAATAACCCTATAAATAATGACGGGGTAGAATCCGGCGAATTAATAGAGCTAGTACCTGAAACACGTCCAAATCCTGAAGCTTTAGCAATTGGTAAACAAGATTTAGGTCACAAAAAAACTTTACTTGCAAGTGCTATGAAAGTGTTGAACGATAGGGAGTTACGCATCTTGACTGACCGTAAATTAACGGAAACCCCGAAAACTCTAGATGTTCTAAGCAGCGAATATAATATTTCCAAAGAGCGTATTAGACAGATAGAAAATACCGCCTTTGAAAAAATAAAGAAATTCGTTTTAGCTAATAACAAAACCGCAATATATAATTAGACCTCCATCGTCATTGTGAGGAGTGAAATGCTTTGTTGCATGAATACCTCATCGTCATTGCAATGTTGTATGGATCAGTTTCGCCGTCATTGCGAGAAGAATTACAACGTAATTCGACGAAGCAATCCAGTAAAAAATTCTGGCATTGCCTAAAAAGGGTTGATAAGATAATTAAAGGTTTTGAAAAAGATTAAAATGTAAATAGATAATTCTAACATGAAGATGCATTTGGAATATTTTTTAGTTTTACGGTTAAGCCTAGCTAAGTTGTCTCGATAAG
>DYDX01000059.1 GCA_020404425.1 Rickettsia endosymbiont of Pyrocoelia pectoralis | reverse complement strand
TTGAGCGACCTCGTGTCGCACATGTTCTAGCAGCAAAAATAAGTAACCGTCTTCACCGTTAAACTTTGCAGAAAACAAAATATCTACTATAGATTTCTTAAGATCAGGCTCTATAAAGCTATCTTTTTCCATTTTAAGAGTAGTGGGTGAAAATAAAGCTTTTATTTGAGGAGGTAAATATTCCTCAAAAAATTCTCTAGCTATTAATGAATTTTTCAAAGCATTTCGAAAAAATTTATCATGTTTTATTATATCAGGCATTAATACCACTTTACTTAAAAATTTTGTCTTGCAGAACGCACCGTACCTTATAAATTATAATTTTAAATTTTCCTAGTTATAACTTTGTGTTTCTAATATAATCAAAGAAATATAAATAATAAAAATAATAATGGAACAAAATATATCGGTAAGCGGTAAAAATTGGCAGCCTAGGCTAATCAATGAAGAAATAGTTGCGGAACTATGCCGGAGCTTTAAAATCAGTGATTTGCTTGCTAGGATGGTATCAACCAGAGTGGGCAGTGTAGAACACGCACAAGATTTTTTACTACCGAAAATCAAACACTTATTACCTGATCCGTTTCATTTAATTGACATGCAGCAGGCAGTAGACAGAACCGTTAAAGCTATTTTAGATAAACAAAAAATATGTATATTTGCCGATTATGACGTAGACGGTGCTACCTCATCGGCATTACTTAAAAATGTTTTCAAAGATCTAGGTATTATTTGCAATATTTACGTTCCGGATCGTATAGCCGAAGGTTACGGTCCAACTCCTTTTGCAATGCAGAAAATTAAAGATAACGGCACGGAATTATTAATTACCGTTGATTGCGGTGCTATGGCACATGAAGCTTTAAAATATGCAAAAGAAGTAGGGCTTGACGTAATAGTTATTGATCATCATATTGCTACCGAAATATTACCTGATGCGGTTGCTATAGTAAATCCGAATCGTGTTGACGAGCAAAGCGAATATAAATATTTAGCAGCGGTAGGAGTAGCTTTTTTATTTGCGACTGCCATTCTCGCGGCGCTTAAAAAACAAAATTATTTTAAAGATATTTTACCTCCTAACCTAATGAAATATTTAGATTTGGTAGCTCTTGGAACTGTTTGCGATATGGTAAAGCTAACCGGTTTAAATCGTGCTTTCGTAAGTAGCGGTTTGAAGATAATGCAGCAGAGGCACAATATAGGAATTAAAACATTATATGATATTGCAGGGCTTAACGAAATGCCGAAATGTTATCATTTAGGTTTTATTTTAGGTCCTCGCATTAATGCCGGCGGTAGGGTAGGTAAAGCAAGTTTAGGAGCAAATCTTTTATCTACCGATTGCTCTATTATTGCAAGTAAACTTGCAGAAGAACTTGAAAAATATAATAATGAACGTAAAGTAATTGAAATGTTGATGATAGAGGAAGCAACGGAAATTGCTTTAACTCAACAAGATCAAAATTTATTGTTTATTACAAAAGAAGGTTGGCACCCTGGAGTTATAGGAATTGTTGCC
This sequence comes from Rickettsia endosymbiont of Pyrocoelia pectoralis, assembly GCA_020404425.1. GTDB lineage: Bacteria > Pseudomonadota > Alphaproteobacteria > Rickettsiales > Rickettsiaceae > Rickettsia. The sequence goes on along the minus strand of DYDX01000059.1, from coordinate 3,557 downwards.
GGTAGATTGAAAGAAAAGTTTGATAAACCGGTAGCCGTTATTGCAATTAATGACGGAATAGGTAAAGCATCTTGTCGCTCTGTTATAGGTATTGATTTCGGTTCCGAACTTATTAATGCTAAAAGTAAAGATTTACTGGTAGCAGGCGGAGGGCATGCAATGGCAGCAGGATTTACCGCAACTGCCGAAAAATTACAAGAATTACAGAAATTTTTAAATAATGCTTTTAAAACTAATATAAATCTAGAAAATTACAAACAAGTACATTATGATCTTAATTTAACTGTTAATAGCGTTAATCTGCCTTTAATAGAAGAATTAAGCGTTTTAGAACCTTTTGGACAGGGTAATCATGAACCCATATTCAAGTTTGACGATTTATTCGTGTTAAAAGCAGATATAGTCGGAAGTAAGCATATTAAATGTTTACTTGCTCCTAAAAAGCAGGCTTTCGGTACTAAGGCTTTATCTGCTATTGCTTTTGGTGCAGTAGGTACTAGCTTGGAGGAAGTATTACTAAGCCCTAAAGCCCATAATATTTCCGCTATAGGAACATTAAAAACAAATAATTGGCAAGATAATTATACTATTCAGTTGATTATAAAAGATATAATAATAACTTAAAAAATAATATTATGAGCGATTCAAAGAAAACAAAAAATATCTCTGAAAAAATTTCTAAAGATTTAGCAGAAGTACAAGAGCATTATCAAGATTATCCATATCCATTTAGAGATCCAAATCAGGAAAAGGATCGTTTACTTGCTATTTGCGGTGAGTTTTTAGGGGAATTAAACCATTTTTTATATAAAGGAAAAGAAAATTTTAATAATGGTTTTAGATGTTTAATAGCCGGTGGCGGTACAGGTGATTCAACTATTTACATGGCTGAGCAGCTAAAAAATAAAAAAAATGCCGAGATAATATATTTAGATTTTAGTAAACCTAGTATGGAAGTAGCACAAAAACGTGCCGAAGTACGAGGACTTAAAAATATAACATGGGTTAATGATTCTATATTAAATATACCTAATTTAAAACTCGGGAAATTTGATTATATAAATTGTACAGGCGTGCTTCACCATTTAGCAAATCCTGACGAAGGTTTGAAGAACCTAAAAGATTCTTTAAAACCAACCGGCGGCATGGGTTTAATGGTGTATGCCAAATACGGACGTACAGGAGTTTATCAAATTCAAGATTTAATGAAGATGATAAATACAGGCACAAAAAACCGTGTTGAAGAAGTAATGAACGGAAAGTTAATTTTAGATAATTTACCTGCTACCAACTGGTATAAAAGAGGCTGGGAGTTATTTTCGGATTACCAAAATTTCGGTGACGTCGGAGTTTACGATATGTTCCTGCATAAACAGGATAGAGCTTATTCCGTTCCTGAATTATATGAATTCGTAGAAAATGCAGGCTTACATTTCGTTGATTACCTTGATCCGCTTGAGAAAATTTTACTCAGACCCGAAAATTATATAAAAGATTTTTCTCTTTTACAAAAAGTTAAGAAAATGGATAAGATAACTCAGGAAGCAATTTCTGAAATACTTACCGGTAATATTATCAAACATTCATTTTACGTATCAAATCAAAAAGATAGCGTAGCCTCGCTTGATGATTTAAATAATGTACCTTATTTCCACAATATTGCTAATTTTGCTAAGCAAATCTATGAGCATTTAGAAGCTAATTCTTCAGCAATAAATAATGCTATTAACTTTAGCATCAATAACGGCGTGTTGAATAACGTTAATATTTCAATGGCAGTATCCAAACATACCAAATATATTTTTAAATATATGGTAGAAGAAAAAAGCTTAGGGGAAATATTTGACGCAATACGCACTGAGTTAAAGCAGGAAATAAGTAATGAAGCATTGTTAAGTGAAGTTAGAAACGTATTCACCCCGCTATTTAACACAAATATTTTAGTATTAAAATCGAAGGATTGATGTATACTCGCTGAATTTGAAAAATTGGCTACGTCGTCTTTGTAAACCTTCAGATGCTCACGTACTATAGTACGCTCCGCTCCTCGGCTTACAGACTCCTTGCTCTTTTCCAAATTGAGCTTCGTATACCTGCTTTTCATGTTACTTTGGAGTATACTTACTTAAGAATTGCCTGCTTATGTCATTCCCGTGCAAGCTTACCTGCGTGGATGTCAAATCGTCATTACGAGCGACCGTAGAGAGCGTGGCAATCTCATAAAGCAGAACTCCTGAGATTGCTTCGTCGAAACTTGTAGTTTCTTCTCGCAATGACGGTTCGGTATCTATACTACTAATAAATGAAGAATTGGTAGACGAAGTTTAATTTGGAAAAGAGCAAGGTACTTTGAAGCTTATAACCGCAGCGTACATATAGTACGTGAGGATTATAAGCGAGAAGTAACGCCGCCAATTTTTCAAATTAAACAAGTATACACCTCAAATAATTCAAAAATGTCTAGACTCGCTAAAGTTATTAGTAATGCAGGAATTTGCTCAAGGCGAGATGCCGAAAAATTAATAACGGACGGGCAAGTGAAAGTAGACGGCCGTTTAGTTACGTCACCTGCTACAAATGTTGAGATTAGTAGTCAAATAGAAGTATCCGGCTCTTTAATAAATCAGGAACAAAAACCACGACTTTGGATTTATTATAAGCCTGTCGGTTTAATTACTACCCACAAAGATCCTTTATCACGTAAAACCGTATTTGAGCAATTAGTCGGCTTACCTCGTGTAATCTCAATAGGTAGGTTAGATTTAAATAGCGAAGGGTTGTTACTACTAACCAATAACGGTGATTTAGCTAGGCAATTCGAGTTACCTTCAAATAAGCTAAAACGTGTATATCATGTTAGGGCTTACGGAAACCCGAAATCATTACTTAAAAGCGATTATAAAAATCTAGAAATTGACGGAATATTTTATAACCCGCATTCTATAAAATTAATTAGAGAGAATAAGAGTAATTTTTGGTTCGAAGTAGTTTTATTTGAAGGCAAAAACCGTGAGATTAGAAAAATATTTGAATATTTTGAGCTACAGGTTAATAAGTTAATTAGAATTAGCTATGGTGATTATGCTTTAGGTAAACTTAAACCAAATGAATATAAAGAAGTAATAAATGTTAAAAATAATATCCGGTAAATATCAAAACCAAGTAATACCTACTGCTAAAAATATAAAATATCGTCCCTCTACCGGTAAACTCAAAGAAGCAATATTTAGCATATTAACTTCCGGAGAGTTTACGGGGAATAAATTATTTAACGAAAATACAAAAATACTTGATTTATTTGCCGGTAGCGGTAGCCTTGCTTTTGAGGGGCTATCACGAGGAGCAGGCTTTGCTACCCTAATTGATATTGATCCCTTTTCTTTAAAAATAGCCGAAAGCTTTGCTAAATCTCTAGATATTTCTGATAAAATTGATTTCGTTAATATCAGTGCTTTAAATTTACCGAAAGCCAATAAATCTTTTGATCTCGTCTTCGTTGATCCCCCTTATCATAAAGATATAGTACCGAAAGTAATGAAGCTGCTGATAAAAAATAA
>DYDX01000058.1 GCA_020404425.1 Rickettsia endosymbiont of Pyrocoelia pectoralis | reverse complement strand
TAATAATTCAATAACTTTTAATTTATCTTATTTTTAATTACTGTTTCGATTTTGCTTTAATTGACAATTATTTTTTTAATTTGCGATTTAAAACGCAAAATATTTTGTACTTATTATAACGGCGGAACTAAAGATGGGTTCCGTGATATTATATAAGTAAGTAGGACGCCCCTTAATATAAACGAGATTTAGTAAAAATTTCCGATGAAATAAAGAATCAGCTTACCATTAAAACAATTTCTAATGCTAAAGAGTTGCTAGGCATTGTATTTTTGCAACCAAATTAACAATTATTTATAATAAATGGCTGAAATTTTATTAATTATTAACCTTTTAGAATTTATATCGTTAATATTAATTAAATTATTGTTTAAATATTAATAAATTGTATTAGAGTTGCTTTAAGGATACTAAAATGGCAGACGACCAGAATAATAAAGATACTAAAAAGGATGACGCTCAAGTAAAAAATGAGCTTAATGCCATTAAAGCTCAAGTTACTGCTACCAATAACCCCGGTGAACTTGCACGTTTAGCCGGTGCGGCGGCAAGCCTCGCTTCAAGCACTAATAACCCTGAAATACTTGAGCAAATTAAAAATCTACAATCTGCCATTTCCAAAAAAGAAGAAAATGCCGAGCAAGTTGTTTCCTATAACATAGTGGCTGAAAATTTGGAAGCTTTAAGGCAAAATCCTGAGGCTACACAAGAGCAAATATAACGTATATCAGAAGTTAGATCAAAATTTTAAAAATGATATAAACAAAGGGATTGCAGCTAATGCATAGCATTTATTCTTAAATCTTATTATAGGAGTAAAGGAAGTTGCTGATTATTTAGGTGAGAGTTTTTTAGATGGCCTCGGTGTTATTAAATGTCTTCCTTTAGCTAACTTAACATTTTCTATTGGTGCAAAACTTAGGGATCAAAAATCAATAGATTTTACTAAAAATAAAACTTTCCCAAACGAAATCGAAGTACTTGCCAATAAATGTATAACTCAAATAAGAAAAAACGAAGCAGACGTAAGAGGGATAGACGTAACTTGGGAAGAAATGGTAGCTATAGCAACAGCTTTTGACTATTTCCTACAAAAGAATGGTAATCTTTCATATTATAATTCTGTTAAAGAAGATTCTGGAATGCGTAAATATTGTGCCTGTATTGAACCAATTATTGATACTCCACCTCCTATTCCGCCTAGAGCTAATACTACAACAACTACATACCAACCAGTAAATGATAATAATGTTAATGTCAAAAGCAACCACCTCGATTTTCATTTTAGTTGCGATATATTATAATTTTGTCTAATCTACTTATGAAGTGTCCTAAGCTCGTGCACTTCACCAACCTAATTTAACCTAAAGTAAAATTTCCTATTGACTTTTATGTAGACTAGTATAATTTCTTTACAATTTAATTTTTTATAAAGAAATTATGCTGGGATATGCACAAGAGCAAAGAAATTTAACACGAGAACAAAAGCAAGCAGTAGGATTACTTTCTATAGGTACATTTTTAGAACAATTTGATCTAATGTTGTATGTTCACATGTCGGTGCTTATTAATGGAATATTTTTTTCTCCCACTAGCACTTATTCGATGAAAATGCTTTCAGCTTTTGCATTTTGCTCTACGTTTGTTTTTAGACCATTTGGAGCTATATTATTTGGATGGATAGGTGATAATATAGGTCGAAGGGCAACAATTATTATTACTACTTTTATGATGGCCTGTGCTTGTGCTATAATGGCTGTCTTACCATCCTACAAAGATATAGGTTTTACTGCCTCTATATTACTTACACTTTGTCGTATAGCACAGGGCATGTCTTCTCTTGGGGAATTAACAGGTGCTGAGATGTATGCAGCTGAAACAATTAAACCTCCTATCCAATATCCTGCAGTAGCTGCCATGACCGTAGCTTGTGTAGTAGGAAGTGTAATTGCTTTAGCTGTGGCTTCTCTTGTAACCTCCAATGGTTTTAATTGGCGATATGCTTTTGGATTTGGAGCATTTGTAGCTATTATAGGTACAATTGCCAGAACTACCCTTCGCGAAACTCCTGAATTTCTTGATGCCAAACGTCGTATAAAATCTAGAGTAGAAAAAACAGGTTATGACTCTCGAAAGATAGAAGATAATATAATCTTAAAAGAAAAAGTTAGCTACAAAACTACTTTAGCTTATTTTTTAGTCCAATGTACTTGGCCAGTATGGTTTTATTTTGGTTATATTTATTGCGGAGATATTTTGCATGATAAATTTAATTATACAGAAATTCAAGTAATTCATAATAACTTACTTATTTCTATCGCTGAACTTACAGGAGCATTTATATTATCATATCTAAGCTATAAAATTTATCCATTAAAAATATTAAGAGCAAGTTTTGTAATTTTAGTAATTTTTATTTGTGCTTATCCTTTCATAATGCCAAATATCACTAACCCTACTGAAATAGTTATAATCCAAATATTTTTTCTTGTTTTTGCACCAGGTTATTTTCCAGCAGCTAGTATTTTCTTTAAGCATTTTCCAGTATTTAAGCGATTTACATATGTGAGTTTAATAATGGCTTTTTCTCGTGCTTTTATGTATGTAGTTTCTTCTATAGGGCTTGTTTTCTTAACTGATTATTTTGGTCATTGGGGGTTGCTAGTCCTCATTGTACCAACTTCCATAGGATATCATTGGGGACTCCGTCATTTTGAGAATCTAGAAAAGAGCGTTCTAGATTAGCTTTTTGTATTATTTCATATTGTTTGGGAGAAAGATTTTTTTGTATATAAGTATTACATATATTAAATAATTGTTTCTCAATAACTAGTATTTCCAAATGTGCAATAACAACTAAAAAATCTGTTATAGTCTCTGCAATAATTTTTTGTGCTTTCTCAGGTGATTTAGCACCTAAAGTTTGGACATTGTGGATACGGTCGAAGATCTTTATTAAAGCAGTGCTATATCTTTTTTGCTCAATTAATAAATCTAAGCTTTTTTCAGCACTGATTTTCCCGTAAGGTTTAACTCTCGTTAGACCTTCTACGTGTTTTGCTACTTCCTTATCAAAAATCCCGGCGATCATTTCTTCGGTTAATTCTGTATCTTCGATAGTACCATGAAGTAAAGCAGCTTGTAACATTACGGCAGTGTACAATTTAGGTGCTTCTTCTGCTACGAACTCCGCAAGCATAACAGCAACTTCGATTGGGTGAGAGTAATAAGGATCGCCCGATTTACGCATTTGTGAGCCGTGATACTTACGAGCGTAATAAATACCTTTTTTGACTTCTTCTATGTCAACAGGATTTTTTACTTTCGTATTTAAATACTCGATCTTATCGAGTAGCTTTTTAGCATACTCACAAATTACAAGCTTTTCTTTCCAGCAATTTAAATTTTCCATATAGTTATTTTTAATTTTATTAAAATTCTTGAATTACAATTAAAGATTAAAATTAATAAATTGCAACAATAAATGACTTTTTAACTCCAAAAGAGCCTATAATTTTTTAAAACTAGATATTTTAGCAATGGTTTCTTTATTTTATAGAAAAAGAAATTGAATTATGTGTTATTGTAGAAGAGATTTTATTTTTTAACAATATAGCGAATACCAGAGAATAGTCCACCCATTTACAGTGTGAGATATGTGTAGTAAAAAATTTGTCGCTTTGCAAACGTGAAACGATTAGCGATAATATTTGTTTTGAAGTTTTACTTAAAGCTTTTCCACTACTAGAAGTTAAATTTTTCCATTCGGGCGGTATAAAATTACCCACCATATCATAGAAAATTATATTGCCATTAGAAGAAGATGATGTGACTATTTTGTCCATATTACCTCCTTACGAAAGTAACACGTAAAACAATTCTGAGCTAGTTTTATACGCAAAACGAGCATATGACCAGCATATAAAGATTATATAAGAGTCAATCATAATTTTTGTGTAAGTAGTTAAAAATCATTTTCTAATAATTCATATTTAAAATCGCCACATAGTATCTCAAATTGATTCAAAGCAAGAGACCATTCTTTAATAGGCATGGTCCACTTTTTTGCAGCATTTT
>DYDX01000057.1 GCA_020404425.1 Rickettsia endosymbiont of Pyrocoelia pectoralis | reverse complement strand
TCTTGGCAGGTTTTTTCGGTTTTTGCGTCATAATCATAAGGGGGGAGTAGGAAAAGTATCGCTTTAAGAGTAGAATGAATTTGATTGGTCATATTTATATCCCCAATTTGATTAAATTTAAGTTGATCAAATTTAACCACCGAAGAATATAAAACTTTGGTGGTCGGGGCGTTAGAAAAACCGTAACGACAGTCTACAATAGCCTTTAAGCCTAAAGCATATACTTTAGACCTTGGACATAGCTATCGACACCCCGACCAAAATAAAGTCGAGGGTGGTATCATTTAATGGTAGATACCTACCACGTTACAAGAGGTTTCTAAACCCCAAAATAGCATTGCTGCTATTTCAGTTAAAATTTATACCTAACTCCCTAAAAAAGTCAATTGATACTTAAGTTTTGTTATTGGTATTGCCTAGAAAAAGTTGATATCGTCATTGCGAGGAAATTACGAAGTAATTGACAAAGCAATCCAGTAAAAAATTCTGGCTCACAGAATTTTTTTATTATTTTTCTGGATTGCCGCATCGCTTCGCTCCTCGCAAGGCATTGTTGCGTGGATCGAAAAACGCCCTCGGTGTCATACCGTGGCTTGGGAACTAGATCCAGAAAAAAATATTTAATAAAATAAAACATATAAAAAACTAAATTTTTTATATGTTTTTACTGGATCCCGTGAATAAATCACGGGATGACAGAGGTAAAAATTATCCACGCAACAAAGCCGCTACGGGATGACACCGAATGTGTTTTCCGATCCCCGCAAGCAACGCTTTCTCGCAATGACGAAAAAAATTGTTTACATATCTCTTTACTTAGGTTCTGTGGACATCTCTAAAAAGATTTAATTCCAGCTATTTTCGGATAGCAATTATAAGATTTTTTTGAAATATGAATAACATCCTATCAAAAATCTTATTAATTTTCGCTAAAAAATACCTCAGAATAGCAAATCAATTAGAAATGTCCACAGAACCTAGTAGTGCTTTCATTTCTTTTAAAATAATTAATAATTATAATGCTTGCAAAGTTTTATAAGATAAATAGAATTAACACGTGAAATATAAAATACGGAATGACAATGCTAAATATAAATTTTACTAACGAAGAATCTTTAAAAGCTCAAGCGATAATAGTTTTAATTGATGAAAAGTTAAAACTTGATACTGATTTAATGGCTCTTGATCAACAACATCACGGCTTAATTTCTAAAACTATTACAAATAAACTACATTTTACCGGTAAGTATGGGCAGGTTAAAATAATTCCTTCCGTTATTAAATCCGGCGAAATTAAATATTTAGTATTAGCGGGATTAGGCAATGAAGAAAAACTAACAAACGCAAAAATCGAGGAGTTGGGCGGCAAAATTTTACAGCACGCAACAATCGCAAAAATCGCTACTATCGGCTTAAAAATTACGGGTAAAATAAGTAAATTTACATCCGCATTATTTGCTTCTTTAATTGCTAGCGGAGCATTACTTGCATCTTACAGATTCGATAAATATAGAACTACTTTAAAAGAGACAGAGAAATTTACCGTAGAATCTTTTGAAATTTTTACTGATAATAATCAAGAAGCAGCCAAATTATTTGAAGTCAAAAAATTAATTGCCGAGGCAGTATTTTTTACCAGAGACATTAGCAACGAACCATCAAATATAAAAACCCCGCAAGTTTATGCCGACATAATAGCTGATTTATTTGCAAAATTGAATGTAGATGTCGAAATTATCGGTGAACGTGAGATGAAGAATCTTGGTATGGGGGCATTACTTGGAGTTGGTCAAGGTTCACAAAACGAATCAAAACTAGTGGTAATGGAATATAAAGGTGCAAGTAAAGACGCTCCTGTTATTGCTTTGGTCGGTAAAGGAGTTATTTTTGACACGGGCGGTATTTCTTTGAAACCGTCAAGTAATATGCATTTAATGAGATTTGATATGTGCGGTTCAGCTGCAGTTGTTGGCACGATAAAAGCAATAGCTAGCCAAGAATTACCTGTAAATGTTGTAGGCGTTGTAGGACTTGTCGAAAATATGCCATCCGGTAATGCACAACGTCCAGGCGACGTGGTAACTACTATGTCAGGGCAAACTGCCGAAGTTTTAAATACCGATGCAGAGGGTCGTTTAGTACTTGCCGACGCCGTTTGGTATGCTCAAGAAAAGTTTAAGCCTAAATGCGCGATTGACGTTGCAACCCTAACAGGAGCGATAACTGTAGCATTAGGCAGCACCTATGCCGGTTGTTTTTCTAATAGTGATGAGCTTGCTAATAAGTTAATAAAAACAGGCGAAGAAGTAAACGAAAAATTATGGAGGATGCCGCTACATGATGAATATGATGCCATGATTAACTCCGACATAGCAGATATGGCAAATATCGGTAACGTACCAGGAGCTGCCGGAAGCTCTACAGCCGCACATTTCATTAAACGCTTCATAAAAGAAGGTGTAGATTGGGCTCATTTAGATATAGCAGGCGTTGCAAATAGCAGCAAAGCTTCATCGCTTGGCCCTAAAGGAGCTGTAGGTTACGGCGTAAGATTACTTACAAAATTTATTACGGAAAATTATGAGCAGTAAACCTTATATATTTGTTATCGGTAATGAAAAAGGCGGAGCAGGTAAAACTACCTGCTCTATACATTTAATAGTAGCACTGCTTTATCAAAACTATTCTGTAGTAAGTATCGATACCGACTCACGCCAAGGCTCTTTAACCAGCTATTTAAAAAACCGTGATTCATATAACAATCAAAATCCTGATAAACCGGTATTATCGCCAAAGCATTTTCACATATCTGAAAATACTGAAGAAGAACAAACAAGCAGTTTTGAGCAGATACTAAAAGACAACCAAGATTTAGATTTTATAGTAATCGATACGCCGGGTAGCCATACTGATCTATCACGGCTTGCCCATTCTTATGCCGACACGATCATTACGCCTATTAATGACAGTTTTTTAGATTTAGACGTGATAGCAAAAGTTGACAATAAGGATGAGATTATTAGTCCTTCAATCTATAGCCAAATGGTTTGGGAGCAGAAAATGCAAAGAGCCGGCAGGGACAAAGGTAGTATAGATTGGATAATCTTACGTAATCGCTTAAGCAATATTGATGCCTTGAATAAACGACGTGTTAGCAATGTATTGAATAAGCTTGCTAAAAGAATTAATTTCAAGCTTACCGAAGGTTTTAGCGAACGTGTAATATATAGAGAGCTATTTTTGCAAGGTCTAACCTTACTTGATCTAAAAACTGCCAAATATGATAGAGCTTTTAATAGCTCGCATGTACTTGCACGTCAGGAACTACGGAATTTTTTAAGTTTCCTAAATATAGAGGCTATCATTAGATAAATTTTAACTAGTAATTAAAGGGCTTTTTTAGCGAAAATTAATAAGATTTTTGAAGGAATAGTTATTCATATTTCAAAAAAATCTTGTAATTTGCAGCAAAAAAGAACTAAATTACCGGTTAAAATTTGTTTACTGATAGTCTCTTACTACTGTTTCTTGAAATCCATAGTTTAAAAATTTTTAACCTTTTTTAATATTATTTCCTATTCTTAAATAAAAATTAAATATAAAATTAAAATACGTAAACTATTTAATTTTTTATTTATAGAGGAAAAATGCCAGAGGACGAAGCTAAAAAAATCGGTACTAACCTTCGAGAAAGCCAAGAGTTATATAAAAGAGAGGTCAAGCTTATTCAGGACATAGCTGAAAGAGGTCCTGCTACAGCAAAGTTTATAATAGAAAATTCTAGTATTAATAAGGAAATGCTTGATAAAATACCTCATAATGAATGGGAAAAAATATATAAAGACAATGCTGAACAAGCAAAAAAAGCTAATACTCCCCAAAAAGAAAGTACGTTAGAAAAGTTTAAAGAAAATGTAAAAGATTTAGCTAGCAGAACAAGGAACTTTATAGCTGATAAAGTCAAATCTATAGGTAACACGGTTGAATCTATTGATAAATTAGCTTGGGCAGTGGGTAATGCTCTTCACGAAAAAGTAAAAGCTAAAATCCAAGAATTAAAACCAAAAAGCCAAAGCAAAGGTTCAGGACATTCTAGATAAATTTTTAGTTTTTGTTTGTAAAAATTAACAGCATCTTCTAAAAGTTAATTTTTATTTATATTTTTCTTGTATAAGGTTAAATATTGTATATAATTCACAAAATTAATACATTATTTAAACTTATAGAGAATAAAACATGCCCAATATCGCTGAAAAAATTTCACCGGAAGATAAAGAAAATGCTGATAAATTTATTGAGTCATATAAAAATCTAACACCGGAAGAACAACGAATCGTTGATAAAAAGCTTAAAAACCATTTCGATAAAGAGGAGTCAAAAAAGAACGATCTTTCATTAGTAATGAGCAATATATTTAAAAACTTATCAGGTGAGAACCAAAAAACATTACAAGCGGGTAATAACCCTATAAGTGAAATTGCAGGAGAATTAGTACCTTTAATTAAAGGAATAATCAATTTTATAGATAATATTGCAAAAGTAATTAAAAATCCTGTCGGTGCAGTATATGAATGGTTTAAAAACGAGCTAAACCAAGTAAAACCTCAGCAACAAAATTATCAGCAACTCATGCCACAACAAAAGCAAAATACTCCTGCTACTGCTGCATTATCAAGATAAAATTTTTAGTTTTTGTTTGCGAAAATTTGTAATATTGTATATGTATATATGTATAAGGAAAAGAAATATGTATATTCGCTGAATTTGAAAAATTGGCTGCGTCGTTCTACAAGAGCTTCGGTACTCACGTATTAAGTATACGCTGCGTTCCTCGCCTTATGAACTCCTTGCTCTTTTCCAAATTGAGCTTCATATACCAAACTTTTCACTTACTCGTAATATATATATATAAAATGCATAAATATAGAACTCATAATTGTAACGAACTAAAAATCTCTGATGTTGGAACTGAAGTAAAACTATCCGGCTGGGTACATAGAAGAAGAGATCACGGTAATCTGGTTTTCATAGATTTGCGTGATCATTACGGTATAACGCAAATTGTTTTTACCGACCAAAACCCACAGCTTATGGATGATGCCAGCCGCTTGCGTTATGAGTCCGTAATCACCGTGACGGGGAAAGTCGTCGCAAGATCAAACGATACTATCAATACTACGCTACCTACCGGTCATATCGAAGTAGCAGCCGGTGAATTTATCGTTGAATCAGCTGCAGATACTTTACCGTTCGTTATCAATACCGAAAAAGATGCTCCGGAAGATTCAAGGCTAAAGCATCGTTTCCTAGATCTTAGACGTGAAAAATTGCATAATAATATTATGCTGCGTTCGCAAATTATTTCATATATTCGTTATTTAATGACGGAAAGAGGCTTTACCGAATTCCAAACACCGATCCTAACTGCCAGTTCGCCCGAGGGTGCTAGGGATTTCTTAGTACCGAGTAGAATGCATCCCGGTAAGTTCTACGCATTACCGCAAGCACCTCAGCAATTTAAGCAGCTATTAATGGTATCGGGTTTTGATCGTTACTTCCAAATAGCCCCGTGTTTTCGTGATGAAGATGCAAGAGCGGACAGATCACCAGGCGAGTTTTATCAGCTAGATGTCGAGATGTCGTTTGTCACGCAGGAAGACATATTTAGTATGATTGAGCCGGTAATGTATGAGCTGTTTACTAAATTTACCGATAAAAAAGTATCCCCTACCCCTTTCATCCGCATTCCTTATAGCGAATCTATGCTAAAATACGGTTCTGATAAGCCTGATTTACGCAACCCTATCGTAATTTCCGACGTAACGGAAATATTTAGGGATTCGGAATTTACAATCTTTAGGGAAAATATCAAAAAAGGTAGTATAGTCCGTGCTATTCCTGCACCTTATGCAGCGAGTCAGCCCCGTAGCTTCTTCGATAAAATGATCAAGTTTGCTATATCGGAAGGAGCAGGAGGGCTTGGTTATATTCAGTTCAGCGATAGCGGCGAAGCAAAAGGACCGGTAGCAAAATTTTTAACTGCAGAGGAATTAGAGAATTTAAAGGCTACTGCCAATATAAATAACGGTGATGCAGTATTTTTTGCTAGCGATAAAAAAGACAAAGCTGCAAAACTTGCCGGCAAAGTCAGAATTAGGCTTGCAGATGAGCTAGATTTACTTGAAAAAGATTGCTTTAAATTCTGCTGGATTACGGATTTCCCATTTTATGAACTTAATGAGGAAACAGGTAAAATCGACTTCAGCCATAATCCGTTTTCTATGCCGCAAGGAGGTCTAGAAGCTCTAGAGCAAGCTAAAACAACCGAAGGACTACTTGAGCTTACTGCATATCAGTACGATATTGTTTGTAACGGAATCGAACTTTCCAGCGGAGCCGTTAGAAACCATAAGCCTGAGATAATGTATAAGGCATTTTCTATAGCCGGTTACAATGAAGAGGAAGTAGATAAAAGATTTGGCGGTATGATTAGAGCGTTTAAATTCGGGGCCCCTCCTCACGGCGGCATAGCCCCCGGTATCGACCGAATCGTTATGCTGCTTGCAGAAGCTACTAACATAAGGGAAGTCATTGCGTTTCCGTTAAATCAGCAAGCCGAGGATTTACTAATGAACGCCCCGAATTATGTTGAGGATAAAGCCTTAAAGGAACTCAGCATTATGCTTTCACCGTCTGCTAGGAAAAATATGGAGAAGGAATAAAGTTTTGGGCGTTATCCGCATGGCTCTGGATGTCCCTGCGGAAGCATTGCCTGCGTGGATCGTTTTTATTCTTGTCATCCCCACAAAAGCGGGGATCCAGGCTAAAAAAATCTTAATTTTAAAGATTTTTTTATTAGATCATTTTTTTGAATTAAAGCTTTTATCATAAAATAGGATTTTTTTAATATAAGAATTGATGTTATTAGCAAGTTTATTTAAACAAAGTTTCAAATGATCTAAGCCATAAGTAAAAATAGATAGCAACTGCTTGGGAATACCATTATTCATCTTGATTTTAATAGGTTCTATAGTGTTCCTAATTAAACCGTTTTTTACAATTAATGCACTTGCAATGGCACAAACTGAAAATCATTTAGCGAATCTATCATTCTGCGTTACATGGCTTTTTTCTATGTCAAAACCTGATGTCTTTAAATGCTTAAATAATCGCTCAATCGCCCATCGATACTTGTATAAAGCAAAAATATT
>DYDX01000056.1 GCA_020404425.1 Rickettsia endosymbiont of Pyrocoelia pectoralis | reverse complement strand
AAGCACAAAGGCTAGTAGATGAAGCTGCGAGAGTAGAAGCAGAAAGACTAGAGGCACAAAGGCTAGTGGATGAAGCTGCGAGAGTAGAAGCAGACAGACTAGAAGCACAAAGGCTAGTAGATGAAGCTGCGAGAGTAGAAGCAGAAAGACTAGAGGCACAAAGGCTAGTGGATGAAGCTGCGAGAGTAGAAGCAGACAGACTAGAAGCACAAAGGCTAGTGGATGAAGCTGCGAGAGTAGAAGCAGAAAGACTAGAGGCAGTAGAAGTTGCGAGATTAGAAGCAGAAAGATTAGCGGCAGTAGAAGCAGATAGAAGAGAAGTAGCAAGGCTAGCAGCAGAAAGAATTGCAGCAGAAATTGCTGAAACTACAACAATGCAAACGGCAGTAAAAAAAGATGAAGAGATAGTGAATGCAATGTATAATCCAACTATTGTTCATAATATAAATCAGCAGAGCAGTAATATTATATCAAACAGAATGATGCATACAACGTTGTTTAAGTCTGCAGTTGCTGCCGGTGATAAAGATGAAAAAGTTTTAGATAAAGGCATCTGGTTTGCCGGTATTTACGGTACTAATAAACAAGGAGTACAAAAAGAATTCATTGGTTATAAAGGACGTACTTCCGGTGGTACAGTTGGTTTTGATGTTGGATTTGAGAATGTAAATGATATGCTAGGAATTGCTTATACCAAACTCGATTCAAAGTTTAAATCTACCGGTAATAGTTTAAATACGGATGTTGATAGCCATATCGTAGCTTTATACGGGCAGAAAGAATTACCGAAAAACTTCATGTTCCAAAGTATGTTTGCTTATAACCATAACATCGTAAAAAGTAAGATTAACCGTTTAGGTACTATAGCAAGCGGTAAATACAAAAATAATAATTACAATTTTGATGGCTTGTTAAATTATAATTATCTGTTTAATAGTAGTATTTCGCTTATTCCAAATATCGGTATAAAATACGGTTATTCTAAAGATGGTCAGTATCAAGAAAGTAATATCGGTATACAGAGTTTGAACGTAGCAGCCAAAAAACATAATTTATGGAGTAGTGTTTTAGGTGGAAAAATAGCTTTAGCTCCGCAAAAAATATATAAGGACATAAGTATTACTCCGTCATTACAAGCATCTGTAGAAAATTACTTTCATAATAAAAGTAAAAAACTTCATACTAAGGTAAAATGGAAAGATAAAGAAATTAATGAAACAGTTGCTTTACCAAAACAACCTAAGGTAGGTTATAATATCGGTGCCGGCGTCTTAACGGAAAAAGGTAATGTAAGTATTTTACTCGAATATAACTGCCATTTACAAAAGAAATATCAAAGCCATCAAGGTTTTGTAAAGTTAAAAATTAATTTGTAATTTGAGCGGACCGTTGCAAGGTCGTCTACATAAAGTGTCTACTAATTTATAATTTTGTAGACACTTACTTCATACTTTTAAGTTAAGTTGCAAACAGCTTAACTTAAACCTACATTCTTATTGTAATAACCTTTACGAATCACCCACCTTTTTTCTTATATACATATTTAATAATTTGTGTTATAGTCATTTTATAACCCTAGGTTAAATTGTAATTATGCTAATTTCACGATTTTTAGATCCCAAAAACAATTATGCTTTTTTTAAAATTTTCGGTACTGAAAAAAATAAAGATATTCTTATTCATTTCCTAAACGATATTTTAGGTTACACAGGCGATGAAGAGATTAAAGAAGTTACTTTTTTAAAAACTAATCAAGATCCCGATATTGCAGTTTATAGGCAATCTATCGTTGATGTGTTATGTAAAGATAAGCACGGAACGCAGTTTATTGTAGAAATGCAGGTAAGTAAGCATCCTGGTTTTGAGAAAAGAGCTCAGCTTTATGCAGCAAAGGCCTATTCAAAGCAAATACTCAAAGAAGATGAAAATCATAAAAAAATGGCAGTATATGCTAAATTAAAAGGAGTTATCTTCTTAGCTATTGCCGACTTTGTTTTATTTCCCAAGAAAGAATCATGGAGATCAAATCATAGGATGCTTGACACCAAGACCTATGAGAATGATTTAGAAGATTTTTATTTTATTTTTATGGAGTTATCGAAATTTAATAAAGAGCTAGACCAGCTAGAGAATTTACAGGAAAAATGGGCATATTTCTTTAAGCATGCACATGAAAGTACCTTAGAAGAAATGGAGCATTTAATAGGCAATGATTTAGTTATCAAGAAAGCTTTTTATGCTTTAGATCAAGCTAGCTGGTCTGAAGAAGAGTTAAATACCTACGAAAAAATGGTCAAAACCGAAATGGATAATTTAGCCGTTGAAGAGCAGAAAATTATGGATGCCGAAGCCAAAGGGCAAGCAAGAGGGGAAGCAAAGGGCATAGAAAAAGGCATGGCAAAAGGTATGGAAAAAGGTACAGCTATAGGCATAGAAAAAGGCATAGAAAAAGGAGAAGCTAAACAGAAAGTTATTATGGCAAAAAAAATGTTAGCGAAAAACAAGCCTTTAGATGAAATTGTAGATTTTACCGGTTTAACTGAAGAAGAAATTGAGAAACTATAGTAAAATGCATTGAATTAAGTATGATTTATAAGAAAGATTTTATTTTTTTAAGATATAGCGAATGCCGGCGAATAGCTAGCCCATTTGCGGCATAAGATATATTTTTTAAAAAATTAAAAGATAATGTATATATGGTATATAATTCAACAGTGTTTACTATAATATGTTTATTCGGTTGCTCCTTCTCCTAAAAAAGGTAAAATTTTAGGTAATGTATGCTCATCACTATTTGGGTCAATGGTATATTCATAGGTTTTATCTTCAGAAGTATTCCAAACTGCAGCATTATTATTTAAACAAGTAATTTTACTGCCCGGTTTTAAAATTGTTTTGCTGACCACAATATGATCGAATATACTATTATTACTTATAGTAAAGTCTTCAACTATAGGCTTTTCTGTAACATTGTTAATTTGTATCTCTGCTTTTCGTTTCATAAAATATTTTTTTAATTTATTGTACTCAAATAATAAGTACCATGTTATAGTACCGTTAGTCAAGTTTCTTAACTACAACCCTGCCTTGTTTTGAAATATAACTTCCATAGGGAGTAGGTTACCGACTTTAAAAAATATTTTTTTATCTTTTAGCTTAGAAGCTACCGGAATAATATTAAAATTTTTCTCAAGTAAAATAAAATTTTCGTTATTGTGATGTGAAGAGATCAAGTCTTGCGTCATAAACTCGCCTCGGATCATTTCGCTTATTTTGTAAGTGTTAGTATCGAGCTTCTCCCATGTTTTAAATTTTATAATTTCCTGCTCAAAAATAGCTAGATTCCAATCATTATTAACTAGCTCTTCAAAATTGTTATAGTTAACGGTAATAAGTATCAAGAGTAAAATTAACTACGCTTCCGATAAAAGTTTGTTTGGCTAAATTGGCTATTTTAGCATAATCATGACCGTCAGTAGAAACATATAAAGCCTCATTGCTGTTACTCTGTAAATAAACGGCTAGATAAGGTCGGTCGTTGCCTTCTACTAAATTAAAGGGCAGGTCAAGAATAACACATTTAACTTTTGTATTTATAGATTTTTCAAAATTAGATAAGATATTTGCAGCAGGTAAATAATAGGAAGATAAATTATCTATAACACCGGTAATATGATAGGTTAGGGCAGATAATTTAATATTTACTATTCGGATTTGATACTCTAGTTTTTTATAATGGAATATTAAAAAACTTCCCGGTTTGTAACCGTGAAAAATTGCGGGTATTAAAAACTTGATTACTTTACTTTCAATAGAAGCATTTTTTAAAATTAGCTCGCCGATACGCTCTATTTCCGGCAAAGATAAAATAATAGGAATCTTTATATTTATTACCGGACTGTTTGAGATATTTTCGTTATTTATGAAAGCGTAGCAGTCATAGTAATTATCAAAGCGGTCAATAAAGTTAATGCTAAGTTTGCTAATAACACTCTCATAAGGTATTTCCGTTTGTTTAATATAGCTGTTATCAAGCAGTTTTATTAAAGCTTTTTCGTTTAGATAATCTAATTTTCCTCTGCCTCGTTTAAGAAATTCAATTTGTTCTTTTTCGTTTGCAATTATGTCAAAAAAATAAAATATCCTTAAAGAGTTAATAGCATCTATGGTAGATATTACTTTATTTAGGATAAACCCGTCTACTACTTCGTCAATAGTTGAAGTATCGATTTTAGATAAATCAATATCGCATCTCTGAGATAGCTCAAGTATGATCTCGGCAAGGCTGCAACTGCCGAATTTACCGTTAACCCAATGTCCTTTTTCCCACAGATGGTTATCGCTCCAAATTTTGCCGTGAGGCCATGCAGGGTAGGGGCGTGCATCCCATGTCCATAAAAACATTTCTTCTATATATTCTTGTGTCTGCCAATATTCGATAAAACCTTTGATGGCAGTTCGTTGCATAGAGAAATCAGTCGCAGCCGAAGAATATTTAGGCACGCCGCCGTCACTACATTTAGGATCAAAGAATACATTAGGCTGGTTGGAAGCTTTATCTATTGACGGGAAGCCAAATTCGGTAAACCATATTTTCTTCATTTTAGGCTCCCAGCTAGTCCTGTTACCGTCAGGGTTATAATGATGATTTTCCCACCAATAACGTAAGTTTTTCCAAGCATAAGGAGCGGATAAAGCTTGTTTATTGCCGTCACCGTCTAAATAATAGTCATATCCTTCGCCTGAATGACAATTTTGCATAATTTCTTCTTTAGTTATTTGAGAGCTTACGGAGCTAGTGAGCGGGAAGTAAGCATCTATCCCGACAAAATCAATATAGGCGGAAGCAAATAACGGATCTAAATTATACCATCCGCCGCTCGTATGATGATATTCCGACCAGTCAGCTGCATAGGTAACCTGTACATGATTTCCTACGATTTCTTTTACCAAACGGGCAAGGTTACAAAGCTCGGTAACTGCCGGAAAATTATTTGCCGAATCTTTGATAGAAGTTATGCCTATAAGCTCCGAGCCGATTATAAACCCGTCTACATAATCTTTAACAAGCCTTGCATAATGAAGAATAAAATTATTATAACCCTCGGGTTTATGAAAGAAGTTGCTTACCGAGCTTGCAGAGCCGCTAGCATGCCCACGCCAAGGTTTACCGGGCAAATCCATGAAAAACATCGGATAAAACATAATTTTTAAATTACGTTTTTTTAACTCTATCAAGTAACGCACTAAGCTAGCATCATTAACCGTGCCGCCGTAATTAGGGTTATTAAGCTCGTCTTTAGAAATAACTTTAGCGTTTGCCCTATTATAACGATCGACTTGCCAAGTGCATGAGTAGGAAGTTAGCGAGTCATTAAACTCTATAGCCGGTTTTAGGCTACAATGATTTATGTCTAAACTATCGCCAAACCAGCATACTACCGGTGCTATCCATTTGATATTCGGACAAGTATTTTGTAACTGATTAAGGCTAAATACGCTGTCAGCAATATTATAATGGTTGTGTGAGTTAATAGCCTCATGACTTATAATGCCGCCAAAAGAGCTTCCTTGCGTCTTATATTGTACTTCCGTATCATAGACAAATTCACCGGAACCCGGGATCATATTAATAGCTTTAACTAGGTTCTCAGCCTTAACATAATTATCCGGTAAATAAATATTGGGTTTTCTAGTTACTTCGCACGAAAAGCTAGGAATATTATTGCCAAAATCTTCTAAAGGTAAATCTTCAAATACTATATAACTCAGTGACCTAAAAGCGGGTGTTTTACCGCTGCCATTGCATTTTTCGATCAAAGGATCGGGTAATTGGGTTTCTGATCCTTTATATAATCTAAATTTATATTTCCCTAAATTTATAACTTCATCATTTGCCCATACCCTATTAATTTCTGTAATCTCGCCCTCGCAGATACTAACGGCAAAAGAAAAGAAGTAGCTATATTCCGTAAAGCTGGTAGTAGATTTTAATTGATGAAAATAAGGGAAATATTCTTTATGACGAGTAGTATTTTCTATTTCTTTAATTTGATCAGCCCATATTATTTTGCCACTAACTCTTGCAGTACCAAAAATCAGGGGTATAGGTTCGCCATAATCTACTGTGAGATATTTGAAGCTTTCTTTGAAATTTTTAATATGCTCATATTCAGGGGGTTGATGATTTAATTGATCTAAATAGTCACCAAGCATTTTACCAGCAAACCTTCCTATGCTTGAGAATATGCCGCCGCCAAATGCGTTTCCAACGCTACCGCCAAGCGAACCAAAAAAACCTCCAAACATATTTGTCCTACTTAAGTTTAATATGGATTGATATTACTATAATAGTGTGCTAACACTAATATACGTAATTATGTCATTTTTAGGTAAAACAAGTGCTGTCATCCCGTGGCTTGTCCGGCGTTGTTGCATGGCTCGAAAAACGCTCTCGGTGTCATACCGTGGCTTGTCCACGGTATCCAGAAAAACAACTAAAAATATCAATAATATTGATATTTTTAACTGGATCTCGTGAATAAATCTATAGTACCGGACAAAATTAGAGAAAGATAGAATGGAAAAGGCTTGAAATAAGGGAAGTGAAGTAGTATAAGGTAAGAATTTCGTTGGCACAAAATGACCAAAATACTACTTCAATCGTTGATACTACACTTTTCTT
>DYDX01000055.1 GCA_020404425.1 Rickettsia endosymbiont of Pyrocoelia pectoralis | reverse complement strand
TAGCTTAGTATTTATATCTGCACTTCTAACACCAGCTTCTATTTGCTTAGCCATATTCTTTACCTTTGTTCTAATTGTATTTTAACAGTAATTCTTTCTCTGTTTCCTCAACAACTTACACAAAATATATGACAGACTCTAATTACTTTATCTTAGACAATCTAACGCTATGTCTGCCTCCCTCAAATTTGGTATTTAAAAACTTATCGACAATATCAAATAGCTTGTCATGATTTATGATTGTTGCTCCGATTATTAGAATATTTGCATCGTTATGAGCTTTGGCACTCTCGGCTGTTGATGCATCAATACACAAAGCAGCTCTAATTTTCGAGCTGCGATTAGCGGCTATAGACATGCCGATGCCGGTATTACTAACTAGAATACCGATAGGAGCAAGCTTTTCTATGATATTATCTACTACTTTCTTAGCATAATCGGGATAATCGACAATTTGCGTATTATTTGTGCCGCAATCATAAATTTTCAAAGATTTTTTTTGTAAATAATCGACAATCTTAGATTTGAGCTTATAACCTACATGATCACTAGCTATAACGATATCATAAGTTTTCATAATTAATTTTTTTGATGGAAAATACTGATAAAAATTATATACTATGGTTTGTTTGTTGACTAATATAATATGATAATCTTATTAAATATATGAAATACCCTGTTGCACTAATTAGCCTAATATGTTTTTGTCTAACTGCTTGTGTTGATCAACCGCCTGCACCTATTGAATATAAAGAAGGGGCAGTATCTTTTAAAAGCTCCGATACGTTTGAAGAAGATGAAGGAGTAATAGTTAGACAAGATATAGAAACTCCTAAGAAAAGAAGCGAAGAGCCGAAAGTAGAAATTGCCGAGGATGACAACGATATCGTTGAAGTTCCTGTTACAGGAAATGAAGATATGATTTTAGAAGATGATGACGAGCCAAAGCTAAATTTTACAAAGCCTGTAGACGGTGAAATTATCACTGATTTTGAAGCCGGCAAGAGCAGAAATATAGATATTGCTGTTCAAGGAAAGAGTAAAGTTAGCTCTATAGGTTCAGGAATAGTTACATATTCAGACAATAATGCACAATTCGGTAATTTAGTGATCGTTAAACTAGATAAGGATGAATTCGAAGTAGCTTATGCCGGCTTAAAAGATTTATCGGTTAAAAAAGGCGATAAGGTTACAAAAGGCAGCTTAATCGGACATGTAGAAGATAAGCTATATTTCGCTATGCGTAAAAATAAATTAGCCGTGAATCCAACTAAATATATTGCATTTTAAGATGGAAGAATTCATTACTCTTACTAAATTCGGTGATCCTAAAAACGTAGCGGTAAGAAGGAGTAGCCAAGCTAAAAATATTAGTATTAGAATTACCCATAAAGGTGCAGAGCTGATTTTACCTCTTAAGGTAAAGGCTGAAAAGGGGCATAATTTTTTACTAAGTAAAGAGCACTGGGTTAGGCAAAAATTACGCCGCAATGTAGCTAGCCCTGTAAGGGATGAAAATAATATTTCCATTTTAGGTAAGCAATATCAAATAATTCATACCGATTCTTCTGAAAATCAGGTAAAATTGCAAGATGATAAGCTTGAAATATATTGCACTCCGGTGCTAAAAAAGATCAGTATTGAGGTATTTCTTAAAAGGAAGCTGCTAGAAGAAGTAAAGGCAATAGTAGAAATTTTTGCTAAAAACCATAATTTAGATTACTCTAATATTAGAATAATGGAAAATGTTACCAGATGGGGAAGTTGTTGCAGTAAAGGTAATCTTGCTTTTAATTGGCGTATAATTTTTGCTCCTTTTGAAGTACTGAAATATTTAGTGGCACATGAAATGGCACATCTAAAAGAGATGAATCATAGCGAAAATTTTTGGCAGCTCGTTGAGGATATATATCCTGAATAGCAACCGGCAAAATTATGGTTAAAAAGAAACGGTAGAAATTTATATAATTATTTGTCTTGAGAGCGTAGTGTTATCCCGTGGCGATGTCATTGTATGAGTAGGTTGTGTCATTCCCGCGTAGGCGGGAATCCAGTGTAAAGCGAGATAAATCGAGCTTTTAACTTTAAAAACTATTATATATGCACTATTTGATTTCTGGATTCCTGCTTTCGCAGAAATGACATTATAAACGTTTTTTGATCCATACGAGCAACATTTTTATAGAAAAGACATAACGCTGTAATACTTGTAATAACAAAGAACTAAAAACACAGAGGATAAAATGCACAACCCGACAAAAAGAGTAGTAGTTCTGGCACTTGAGGAAATCTTGTACGAGCCTATAAAAGTATTAGATCACGGCTTTATTAGAGTTATCGATTATATGGGTGATGATAGTGCTATAGTGCAGGCTGCTCGTGTATCGTACGGTAAGGGTACAAAACAGTTAAATCAAGATAAGGGGCTGATTAATTATTTACTGCGTCATTATCATACTACGCCTTTTGAGATGTGCGATATCAAGTTCCATATTAAACTACCAATATTTATTGCAAGACAGTGGATTAGGCATAGAACGGCTAGCGTTAACGAGTGTTCGGCTAGATACTCAATTTTAGGCAATGAATTTTATTTACCGCAGCCAGAAAATATTTCCCCGCAATCTACAATAAATAAACAATGTCGGGAAAGCGATAGCTTACCGAAAGAAGTGGCTGAAAAGGTACTGGATATTTTAGAGAAAGATGCACGAAATTCCTATAAGCATTATACGGAGCTTATGAATACCGATGAGGAAGGAAATATTATAGATGAAAGTACTACCGGAATAGCAAGAGAGCTTGCACGTATGAATTTAACTTTAAATTATTATACGGAATGGTATTGGAAAATTAATTTACATAATTTACTTCATTTTTTAAGACTACGCGGCGATCCGCATGCCCAATATGAGATTAGGGTTTATGCCGAAAAAATGCTTGACATAGTCAAAGCTTGGGTACCTTTCACTTACGAAGCTTTTGAAGAATATCGTATGCACGGGGCGAATATTTCACGTAAAGGTTTGGATGTAGTAAGAAAAATGATAAACGGTGAAAAAGTTACTCACGAAACTAGCGGAATGACAAAAAGAGAGTGGGAAGAGTTGATGAAAACTCTTGGTAATGAAACCTCCTAATAGTAAATATTTGTTAACTATCTATTGATATATTATTAATTTTTCTTTATAATTTCTTTTTAATTAAAAATAAAGAGAAATTATTATGCAGAAAAAAACAATTTTAACTCTATTAAGTATTTGCTCTGTTTTCGCTTTTAACAGTTATGCTCTTAATAAGTCACCTGTTACTTCTCAAGAAAAAACCCAAAGTAAAAATATGCAATCAAATAAAATTTCACCTGTCAATATCACCAATTTACATAAGTTAGCAATAACTTTAAAAAATGAAAGTTTTGCTAACAAAATACTAGCTTATTCTCAATATTTTATAGGCAAACCATATAATACGGAGATTGGGACAAACTTAATTATTTGGGATCAAAATAGAGATAAAAATGAGCTAATCAATATAGAAAGCTTTGATTGTTTTAGTTATATCGAAATGGTTATAGCTCTTGCGGAAATAAAAGAGCCGAGTGCAGAACTCTCAAAATTTAAAGGACAACTTGCAGATAGTTTAGCAAAAAATATGTTTTTATCTAGCCCAGTATCTTATGCTAATAGAAACCATTTTATGGATGAGTGGTTAAAAAATAACAGTAAATACTTTACTATCAAAAATATGATGGCAAATCTTCCTTATGCTAAAGTTAAAACTGCAAATATTAATAAAGCAGGATTACTAGAAACCCAAATTACTAATTATGCTAAAGACAACTTACCTGAGGCTGAACGCTCAGAATTCACCGAAAAATATAATAATCAAATAAAATCGATTAAACCTTTTAAGTCTGATATTTCCTATATAAGCTTTACTGACTTTCTAGAACATGAACAAGAATTAACTAAACAACTAGAAGGTAAGATTTATATCATAACCGTAATAATGAATAATCCTAAATTGCTTGAGTTAACAAAGTCAGAACATAATATTGCTCATGTTGGATTTGTATTTACTAAAAACAATAAACTTTACTTTAGACACGCAACCTCAGTAGCTCCTAAAGAAGTCGTCGAAGTATCTTTAGAAGAATATGCGAACGGAAAAAAAGAGAGTAAAATCTTCACGGGTTTTACGTTATTTAGTGTAGAGCAGAACATTGTCACTCCGTGATTTATTGTATAGTACCGGACAGTCTTGCTCTATGTCATTCCCGCCTACGCGGGAATGACATATCAAGGCTTAAGCAGGTATAATATCTTATCAATAAGGCGATTCTGCTCCTAATAATGAAAAAGCTGTTTTCTCATCTTGGGCTTGTATTTCTAAAGTTTCAGACATATTGGTAGTATTAGGATCAAAATATTGAGCTAGTTTTACCGTAAAATCTAAAAAATCACCGGCTGTTTTAATGTTTTCAAGCTCTTTAAATTTAGGTTCTATAGAATTAATATATTTTTGCTTTGCAGTGTTAATAAATTCTGATGTTAAAGTGCCTGCCGGAGCATTTTTACTTAAATATATAAAAGTTTTTAGATCTTTTTCTGCTAGCTCACAATGTTCGGCTTTAACCGGTGTTCCAAGTTTAACTAAGGCTTTAATGCCTTCTAGGTTATTTTCTCTACTGCTTTGAAGTATAGTCGTTAATAACTCACCGCTTTCTAACTTTTGTTTGAAATGTTTAGAAAATTTTTGGAAGTTATCTTCTTGCATAATTTTTTCGTTAAAAACATGTTTTTTCATGTTACTAGTGGCAATATGTAATAAATTTTTCACTGTCTTAATATCGCTATACACTAAAATATGCTGCACTATAGCATCCACCATAGCAAAATTATTATGTTTAACGGCAAGTTCTAAAAATGAATATTCTAATAGTTGATTTATAACTAATTCATAGCACTTTAACTTGTTGAAATTCTGTTTGCTCCCAAATTTTGCAATATGATTCACTAAAATCTTAGCTTTATCAGGATCGGGAAGAGAAGTAGTATCAATAAAATCTTCATCAATAGCAATAGTTTTAATAATAGCTCTATTAATTATATCTATAAATTTCCCTTTTCCTAAACCATGAATATTAAATAGCATTTTTTCAACTTCTATGGCAGTTATAGAATTTTTACTAATAAAATTATATAATAAAGATTCAAAAAGTTCTGATCTATTTGCCTCAATCGGCATTTCTTGTGTAGTAAAAAAATTTAAAACTTTAATCAAAATTTGGTTATCATTTGTCGCTACTCTGATAGCTAGTGTTTTACCTTCGATAATAAAGTTACGTAATAATAACTCAAATATATGGGTTTGCTCATTTTGGGCAGCTAGCTTTAGATTATTATTGGCAAATAACTGTGTTTTAAAATTTGTAGAAAATTTCCTAAAATCAGAAGTTTGTATTATTGAAGTCTTGTTATTAATTGCTGAAATATTATCTGTTGATAATTTGATAAAGTAGTTTAATGTATTCGTATCGTTGCTTTTAATTAAATCTTCTACAGGAAAAGGCTGAATATTAATATTTGCTCCTTTGGTCAGTAATAATTCTGCTATTTCTAAATGCCCGTTTTTTATAGCGGCAAATAAAGCTGTGCCATGATCAGAATGATGCTTATCAATATTGAGCATTTTGGTAGCAAGTAGCTTTTCTACAATTACCTTATTACCGACAGCGGCAGCTACATGTAAGGGGGTGCGGTTAGTAGCATCTAAAATGTTTGATTGGTATTCGTTCTCTATTAATGTTTTAAGTATGCCTTCTATATATTCAGGATTATTAATTGCTTTTTCAACTGCAATCATTATCAAACTTTTTTTGTCTTCATCAAGTAAGTCAGGATGTTGAACTGGATTATCACCGGGTTTAAGAGAAATTTTTTCTATTCCAAAACCAACATTAGTAAATTTTATGGAATCATTATTTTTAACTGCCTTAATAAGAGCAAAATCATAATTATTATTAGCTTGAGGTAAACTACGACCGCCGTTATTTTCAGGATTAATTTTTACAAATTGTACCATATTTAATACCTATTAATATGTTATTACTATCTTAAGTTTTTATATAGGACTCAAGTTAATTAAGCAATAATTAATTAATGAAATATCTTCAATTTAACAAATTTGACCATTCAGGATCGGAAGCATCCGAGGGAGTTTTGATTTCTCTTTCGTTATGACCGGTTAAATCAATTGCATAAATTCGATTTTTTCCGAAAGATTTACTACTTGACGGCCAACCTTTAGCGTACATAATAACCCGCCCGTTAGGCGACCAACAAGCACTTTCGACCAAATATCCGCTTGCTATTACTCGTTCGCTATTTTCGTCATCTTGTTGATGAGGCTTCATAATACCGATGTTAAAAGTCTTGCCTCCTGCTCCTCTAATAACTTTAGTAAATGCTATATAATCTCCTCGAGGCGACCAACTAGGGGCAGTGTAAGAGCCACCGCCAAAGCTAATACGCTGGACGTTACTTCCGTCGGAATTCATTATATATAATTGAGGAACACCGTTTCTATCGGAATTAAAAACAATTTGGCGGCCGTCCGGTGAATAGCTAGGGGAGGTGTTGATACCGAACCCATCGGTTAATTTATGTAAGTTTTTGCTTGCAAGATCAATCTCGTAAATATGAGTTGAGCCGTTTTTAGCTATCGACATTACTGCTTTTTTCCCGTCAGGCGAAAATCTTGGAGCAAAAGATATACCGGCAAAATGACCTACTATACTATCTTTTCCGGTTTTTAAATCTTTTTCAAATACAAGAGCACGTCTTTTGGCAGCATATGAAACGTAAAAAATCTTATCGTTTGAACGAGCAAATCTCGGGGTTAAAACTAATGCTCTTCCGTCGGTTAGGTGTTTATTGTTAGCACCGTCATAATCCATTAAAGCGATTCGTTTTACTTTTTTTAAGCCTGAGCCGCTTTCAGATACGTAGACTATTTTAGTATCAAAGTAACCCGGATCTCCTGTAACTTTTTCATAAACTTTATCGGCAATTTTATGGGCTGCTCTTCGCCATAAGCTTTCCGGTACTTCGAAAATTTCGCCGGCAAGCTGCTTTTCAAGCAATGTATCCCATAATATAAAGCTGATTTTGAGTTTTCCGTTTTCAAGTTTTTGAACTTCGCCGTTTAGCAATAAGCTGGCATTAATCTGACGCCACGCAGCAAAAAGCGGTTTGTAATCTATGCCGGTTTTTTCTTCTATAAAAGAAGCGGAAGAAATAGGGCGGAATAACCCGCAAAGCTTTAAATCGTTGGAAATAACTTTAATTATCTCATGCTGCATGGCATTGCTTTCAGCATTATCGGCATCAAAATTATTTACCGCAATAGGAGTAGGGTCAGCCTTTCCATGCTCAATATTGATTGTTTCTAAAGCATAGCTAGTAAAATTAAATAATAATATGATAAGATATATAATATTTTTCACTGAAATACTCCTTATGATTTTATATTGTCATCCCGTGGGGCTTTGTTGTATGGCTTGTTTTCCTAATGTCATCCCGTGGCTTGTCCACGGGATCCAGCATAAAGTGAGATAAATCGAGTTTTTAATTTTAGAAGCTTACTGTGTTTGTATTTACTGGATCCCGTGGACAAGCCACGGGATGACATACTCACAACCGACTAGGGTCGAAGTTAAAATTAATCTCCTTCCAATGATTAAAGCGGGCAGGGTCAAGGTTTTCGATCGGGCTTGCTTGCCACACTGCTCTAATTGCACTATCGGCTAAAGCTTCACAAACGCTTGCCTGAATATCTGAGCATTTTTTTTCTTTAACTTTCACCTGCTCAACATTCCCGCCTTTATCAAGTGTAATTGTAATAATTACTCTTACCTTATTATTGCCTCTTGCTCCTGCCGGAATATTGCTCCAATGTCTTTCAATCTGACGCTTTATTAGAGAGCTTTCACTATCGGAAAGAGGTAACCCTTCGGTATAAACTCCTTTAGCTTCTTTTTCGTTATCGACTTTTTTCGATCTTTTATGCTTATTTGATTTTAAATTATCGCCCTCCGAAGATTGCTCCAAATTTTTTAGTAAAGAATCAAGCTCATCTGTTTTAGGTTTTTCTTTCTTTACCTCTTTGGGTTTTTCTTTTTTTTCTTCAGGTTTTTTAACCTCTTCCGTCTGCTTTTTTTCTTCTTCCTTAATCTCTTCTTTTTCCTCGGGCAAAGCTTCTTTTACTTCTTCTTGCTTTGGCTCGAGGGTAGGTTTTGTTTCTTCTATTTTTGGCTTCTCTTCGACCTTTTCTTGTTCTTGCAGTTTTTCTTTTTCAGGTAATTCTTGCGGCTCTTCTTCTTTAGGTTTAGTCTGCTCTGATTTCTTGGCGTCTTCGTTTTCTACCGGAGCTTCTTTTTGTTTTGTTTGAGTGATAATATTTGATTTATCGGTAACCGGTAGCATTTCAAAAGTTATCGTTTGCTCTTCCGGTAATTTCTCAAACAAAGACGGCATGCCAAACAAAAAGAAGTATAAGAGAAATAGGTGCAACACAATAGAGCAGCTAAGGAAGACCGTAAAATTATCCTTATTTTTAGACTTTTCCGAAAATTCTACTTCTAAAGGTAATTTGTACGTCGATCCGGTACTCGAATCCTCACGTACGCTTTTGTACGCTGCGGTTCTGCGTTCCGTGTCTCCTTCAAATTCCTCTTTATAAGCGAATTTCTGAAAAGGTCTATTGTCTTTACTTTTCATTATTTTTAATATTTGAAATAAGAGCTACACGTGAAAATCCGGCAGCGTGAATTTCTGAAACTATTTCTACTACCTGCCCGTAAGAAACGTTTTTATCACCCCTTACAAAAATCCGAGCATCCTTTTTTTCTTTAGTAATATTTGCAAGTTTATCGGTTAAATTTTGCCTTTCTATAGGGGTTTCAAGTAGAAAAATTTCCCCTTTATTATTGATGGTAACGACTAAAGGCTCGTCTTGCCCTGAAATCGGGCTGGAATTTGTTTCTGGCAAATCTACATTTACTCCGGAAACAAGCATCGGCGAAGTTATCATGAAGATAATCAGCAGCACTAGCATCACGTCTACTAGCGGGGTAACGTTGATTTCGCTAACGACGGCTCTTTTACTTTTTCTATTGCTTCCGGCAAGCTTGATAGCCATTACATTTTCTCCTGGTCGATTGCTTTGGAAAGAATAGAATTCAGCTCGTTAATGAAATCTTCAAGTTTATTATTAATCAGAGTAATACGGGAAATAAGATAATTATAAAAAATTACTGCCGGAATAGCTGCAAACAAGCCTATTGCGGTTGCAAGTAACGCCTCGGCAATTCCGGGGGCCACTACCGCAAGGGAGGTGTTTTTAGAGGTGGCAATTGACTGAAAGCTATGCATAATACCCCAAACAGTACCGAATAAACCTATGAAAGGGCTACTAGAGCCAACGGTTGCTAAGAAACTTAAGTTCTTTTCAAGTTTTTCGATTTCTCTATTTTGAGCCAAATACATTGCATTATTGATGCGTTCTTTGTGGTTATTTTTTAATGCATCGGAAAGCCCTTTAGTACTTACGCTTTTGCACTCATCCATAGCCGAGACGAATATTAAAGCGAGTGGATTATTAACCGATCTTTTAATGCTTTCATATAGCTGTTCTAAAACGCCGCCTGACCAAAAAACGCTTTCAAAAGCTTTCATTTTTCTTTGGACTTGCATCAACTTGAATATTTTATCAAGAATAATAGCCCATGACCAAATGGAGGCAATAAGCAGCATCAACATAACCGATTTACCGATAATGTCGGAAGAGTTTATTAAGGAAAAAATCGACAAGTGATCTTGCGTAACGACTTCTAAAGCATCGCCAATATTAGTATCTGTACTCATTGAATTATTATTTGATTATCTTAAAGTTAAATAATATATCATTATTTTACTTTTGTCATCAGCTATATAGAAAATTTTTGAGTTTTTATTTTTTTAAATCTTTAATTCAATATCTCTTGACTTGTTTCAATTTTTCATATAAAGTACCGCTTCAAAATTAAACCTAAGGTTGCACATGAAATTAATTGAATATTTTAAAAAACTTGAATCCATAGCTTTCGGTCCATTGCTTAATAAATATAAAGAATCATTTACCTTAAAGGAATTAGAGAGCGATATGTTTGATATAATTATTAAAGCTCAAGAAAATAAAGATTCCGATAAAGAGTTGGTGATATTATCTAACGATATTTTTGAGAGAGAGATGGAAGAAAGCATAATACAATCAAAAGTTGCTGCTATTTTGCCTTTGAACCATAAAGAAAGCTTATATTTTGTATTTACTTGGTTAACTAACTTTCAGTTAGAGCAATATTCTAAATTTATATTAAATCTGCCAAAAGACTATAAGGATTACGAAGATTATTTTTTACAAGAACAACAACAAGACGGATATTCAAAAATCAAAGCTTTTAAAGAGGTGCAAGATAAAGAATGCTTAGCGAGGAAATACCTTAATTCATCAAACTTAGATAATTATAAATTATTTCAAGAAAACACTTTAAAATTACAAGAATATTTGGAATATCCTTATGGGTATAATACCTGCAAATTATAAAGCTGAATTCTTGGGATCTGTAGATAGCTATTATAATTATTCTTGTGATGATTTATAAAAATTATATACTAATAAAACAATAATTTATTAAGGAATTTAATATGCCGAAATCTGAAAATACACAAAAATCCGATAAAACTCCTAAAGTTGTAGGTCAAATATTTTTTGCAAGACCTCATGGTCTTCCAGGTTATTTTGTTGACTATACGGATGACGGTACGATTGTCCATAATGAATTTACATTACCTTATCGCAATAATAATGTTAAAATTATAGGTCATGATGCCGTATATTTTGATAAATATTTCGCTGGATTTGGGTTTGAATAGAGATACTTAGAAAGGATTGCTTTGTCTCTCGATGTCATTCCTGCGTAAGGCTTGCTTGCGTGGATACCTCGTAGTCATTGTTGCGTAGATACCAGAGTCGTCATTGCGAGGAGACTTCGCTACGTGGCAATCCAGAAAAATAATAAAAAAATTCTGTGAGCCAGAATTTTGGCATTGCCTAAAAAAAGTTGACAGGGAGTAGGGAAGAAAATATCCTTTAAAAAAAAGTTAAGGTATAAGGATGTTAAAAGAGTGGAAAGAATGCAAAGAATGCCGGAGTGAGAATATAGTAAAAAACGGTACCCATAAAG
>DYDX01000054.1 GCA_020404425.1 Rickettsia endosymbiont of Pyrocoelia pectoralis | reverse complement strand
TTATAATAAGTACAAAATATTTTGCGTTTTAAATCGCAAATTAAAAAAATAATTGTCAATTAAAGCAAAATCGAAACAGTAATTAAAAATAAGATAAATTAAAAGTTATTGAATTATTAAGAAATTTATATATAAACTAAAACTAGAATTATTATTTATAGTTTACGATATGCCTAAGTTAGAAAATTACTGTTACGATTTGTTAGAAAATGTTTTAAATACTACTTTAGATCAAAACAAGGTTGCGAAAGCTTATTTATTGCAAAAAGATTATGATAATGCTTTAAACGAGATAAAAGATATGCAAGAGAAGCTTGAAGAACTTATGCAAATTTTTTCCCTGCTTGCAGTACTTAAGAAGCATTTTTCGGAAGAAAATAAAATGTATAAGTAACAAACTGCTTAAATTAAAGCAATAAATCGGATTTTTGGAACATTCCTATTAGCTATTTAGTGTTAAATGTGGTATAGTTTTTTTATTTAAAAGTATATTAATGTCTAATTCTGAAAGCGATAAACCGCAAAATGCTACAACCCCTCCAAAACCATTTATCAACTGGGTAGGCGGTAAAAGAAAAATTGCCGACAAATTAATTGAATATATACCATCAGGTCTTAATAATTATTATGAGCCTTTTTTGGAAGGAGGGGCTTTATTCTTTGCCATAAAAGATAAATTTAAGAAATATTTTTTATCAGATATAAATCTTGATTTAATTACTTCTTATAATACCGTTAAAAAATACCCTGAAGAATTAACGAACTTATATTTTAGTCACTATAAAAATCATTCCAAACAATATTTTGAAAAACTTAGAAATATTAATAATTCGAATGACCCTACGGCTATAACCGCAAAATTTATTTATCTTAATAGATATTCTTTTAAGGGGATATATAGATTAAATAGAAAAGGGCAAATTACTTCTTCCTTTTCTTTGAAGAATCCTGATAATTCAAATTTAAAAGAAAGGCTTAAGCAATGTAGCAGCTTTTTAAATGATGCTTTTATTTATGCGGTAGATTTCTCGTTTATAGAACCGCAAGAAAATGATTTTGTCTATTTCGACCCACCTTATCATAAGGCAGGGGAAAGATTTTATACTAGCATGCCGTTTACTGAACAAGACCAAATTAGATTAAGAGATTTTGCTACGGAGCTAAATAGCAAAAACGTAAAATTTATGATTTCAAATAGTGATACGCCATTTATAAGAAATATTTATAGCGACTTTAACATTCATTCAATTGAAATCAAATATTTAATTACTTGTCAAAGTAAAATATCAAAGGAAGTAGTTATAACGAATTATTAATAACTGGCATCTTGCGATCACTATTGATAATTGGTATTTTGTCCTCAAGTGCTTTTTCCATGGAGGTTCTTACGGGGTTCACTTGAAGTCTTGCATATCTTTGAGTCGAACGTAAACTTTTGTGATTTAATGCTTTACCTATTATATTTAATGCAGTTCCTTCGTTCGCCATCCAGCTAGCTAAAGTCCTACGAAGGTCGTGTATTCTCAAATCTTTTAAACCAGATGCGTTTCTGATTTTGTCCCACCATTTTTTAGGTTCTTCAAAATGACCGCTTTTACTTTTTGAGCTTGGAAACACCCATTCACTATTAACCTCTTTTCTTCTTCTCTCTAGTATTTCTAAAGCTTCAGGTAGTAGAGGCACCACATGAGGTTCGCCGTTTTTGGTGTCAGGAATGTATAAAGTTTTATTGTCCCAATGAATATCTTTCCATCTTATAGCTAATACATTACTTTTTCTTGCGGCAGTATATATTGATATGAGAACAAAATCTTTTATTAAAGTAGGCACTTCTTTTAATGCTTCCAAAAATACTGGTATCTCCTCTTCTAATAAGTACCTAGCTCGTTCTTTTTCCTTATGTTTTGTTATTTTTTTAGTAGGATTCTTTTCAACTAACTCCCAGTCAATAAATTTATTAAATATTGCTCCTAAGACTGCTAAAAACCTATTTGCACTGTACTTACCTTTGAGACTCATTTTGTTAAAAATGTTTTGTATATCATCTCGTGTTATACTAGAAATCTCTCTATTATATAAGTGTTTTGCATTTTTTTCGATTTGAGATAAATCAGATTTCCAATTTTTTACATTATACTTTGCATAATCATTATAGTACTTATTTATTGCTATTTCAAAACTCATATTTAAATTAACATTTTCTTGAGTTACAATATTATCTAATTTTTTAATCGGTATATATCCATTTGCTATTTTGTCCTTTAATTTAATTACTTGTATTCTTGCTTCTGCAACTAATAAATTTGGAAAATTACCTATTTTTATCCTATAATATTTTTTCCCAATTACTGTTCCGTAATAAAATCTTTTACTACCACCATATGAAACAATGACAAGCAAATTTTCTATTATTTCATCTTCATAAACTTCTCTCCCTTTTTCTTTTGTTGGAATTTTAAGTTCATTAATACTTTCGTAGGTAAAATCAAAAACCTTTTTAACCATAATTACTCTCTTTAGTTGTTATTAAATTCCAAACTAAATTTTAAATTAAAAGTTTGGGTAGATAGACATACTAGAACCTAAAATAATGTCAAGCCTAAAAAGTAAATAATGGGTTAAAAATTTAGTAATCTATGTAATCTCTATGAAATCATAAAGCAGCATTATTGGCTTTTTTCATGCTGGTATATGCTGGGATTCTTTGAAAAATAACTTATTGACTATTAATACGACTATTAATTATATTGATGAGTACAAATATCTAGTTATATGGGTGTTGTTGCATGGCTCGAGCAAGTGAAGATATTTTTTGCAAGGGAAAAGAGCTAAAATTAAGCAGCATTAATAAGATTAATAATTTTGCACTTAATTTTAGCCTGAGTTTTCCTACAATCTTCACGTCTGTTAGTTAA
>DYDX01000053.1 GCA_020404425.1 Rickettsia endosymbiont of Pyrocoelia pectoralis | reverse complement strand
TCTTATCGAGACAACTTAGCTAGGATTAACCGTAAAACTAAAAAATATTCCAAATGCATCTTCATGTTAGAATTATCTATTTACATTTTAATCTTTTTCAAAACCTTTAATTATCTTATCAACCCTTTTTAGGCAATGCCCAAAAATGCGGTACAAATATATCTTGAATTCTAGATTAAACTGTACTATTATAATCTTTTTCTAAGTTTAGAGTGTTGAAATAATGAGTGAAATATTAGAACTTGAAGCCCAGTCTCGTACGGAATTCGGCACGGGTGCAGCAAGAGCATTAAGAAGAGAAGGACGTGTTCCGGCTATTATTTACGGTGCAAAGAAAGAACCTATTAGTATTTCTTTAGAAGAAAAGGAAATAACTAAATATTACAGAAAGCCGGCTTTTATCTCTCAATTAATTAATTTAACGATTGATAAAAAGCAATATAAAGTATTGCCAAAAGCTGTAGAATTACACCCTGTTACGGATATAGTACGCCATGTTGATTTTGTCTTTTTAGAAGATAAAACGCAAAGAATGGAAGTACCTGTAGTATATGAAGGTAAAGAAAAAGCTTTAGGCGTTAAAAGAGGCGGTTACTTTAATATCGTAAAAAGAAGAGTTACCTTATTATGCGATGTTAATAATATTCCAAGAAACGTTACCATTGACGTAACTAATATGCCTATTGCTACTTCGCTGAAATCTTCAAAGGTTAAACTACCGGAAGGTTGTAGCTTTACTACGAAAAAAGAGTTCGTACTTGCAACTATAATAGGTCGTAGAGGTGCTAAAACCGAAGCGGAAACAGAAACAGAAGCAGCAGCTGAAGCAGGGAAATAATTTCACTATTGTATTGTTGCATGGATACCTCATTGTCATTGCGAACGAGCGTCGCTCGTGCGGCAATCCAGAAAAAATAATAAAATTTAACTGGATTGCTTCGTCAATTGCTATGCAATTTCCTCGCAATGACGGGTGAAAACGAGCCACGTAAACAACGCCTACGGCTGCTCACAATGACAATTTTGGTATCCACGTAAGCAAGCCTTACGCAGGAATGACATAAAACAAAACTGTCCGGTACTATAGGTTTGACCATGGAATGACATCAAAAGTTTTTAAGTTGTATTCAAACCTAATAAAATAACTATTCATCTCTCCTCAAATCAATATTCTTTTACTATAATTTAGGTAGTGTTTATGATGCTTATTATCGGTCTTGGTAATCCAGGTAAAGAATATGAGCGTACAAGGCATAATATCGGTTTTATTGCCGTAGATAAATTAGCAGAGCAATATAATTCATCATTTAGTTCAAAGAAAAAATTCAATTGTGAAATTGCTGAAAGTAGCAGTAACAGCCAGAAACTTATATTTATAAAGCCTAGTACTTATATGAATTTATCCGGCAAATCAGTAATATCGGTAAAAACATATTACAATATTCCTCTTGAAAAAATTTTTGTTATTCATGATGATATTGATTTAGATATCGGTAGAATAAAGTGCAAAACCGGCGGCGGTAACGGTGGGCATAACGGTTTAAAGTCAATTGACGGAACAATAGGCAATAATTATAACCGCATTCGTATCGGCGTAGGTAGACCGCAAAATAATCAGGATGTAGCGGATTACGTGCTTAATAACTTCCCTAAATCGGAATATGCAACGGCAGAGCAGGCTATAAATAAAATAACCGAGAACTTCGATTTAATATTAGAAAATAAATTAGAGGAGTTTAAGAATAAGGTAGTTTAAGCGTTCAATTTCTACGTCATTGTGAGAAGGTTTTGTTGCATGAATACCTCATCGTCATTGCGAGGAGCGAAGCGACGTGGCAATCCAGAAAAAACAATAAAAAAATTCTGTAAATCAGAATTTTTAACTGGATTGCTTCGTCAATTACTTCGTAATTTCCTCGCAATGACGGAAAGCTGATCCATGTAATAAATTTTAATTTAAAGATAAATTATGACACAAAA
This sequence comes from Rickettsia endosymbiont of Pyrocoelia pectoralis, assembly GCA_020404425.1. Lineage (GTDB taxonomy): Bacteria > Pseudomonadota > Alphaproteobacteria > Rickettsiales > Rickettsiaceae > Rickettsia. The sequence continues at coordinate 38,100 of DYDX01000053.1, read as the reverse complement.
TTTTGAAATTATTTATGCTGATAAGATGGATGATGCATATCAAGCTATCATTATTGACGCTTTTAACCGTGATGCTAAAGAGAAAAAAGGTTTAACGGGTGATTTAAGATCTTTTTCTTTCTCATGTTTAGATCAAGATAAAAATTTTTTTGCCGGTGTGCAAGGAGTAAGTTTTTGGGGTGCTTTATATATTAGTTCATTATATATAAGTGAAAATTGTAGAAACCAAGGATACGGTACTTTATTGATAAAAAAAGCTGAAGAATTAGCACGTGAACGCAATTGCACATTTGTTCATTTATCAACTATGGACTTTCAAGCTAAACCGTTTTATGAAAAGTTAGGATATAGCCTAGAATTTACTAGACACGGTTATGAAAAAGATTCAGTTTTATATTTGCTAAGGAAAGATTTATGACACTAAAATTAGGGATCGTGGGTTTGCCGAATGTCGGTAAGTCCACGTTATTTAACGCTTTAACGGCAAGCGTGGCTGCGGATGCAGCTAATTATCCGTTTTGTACCATTGAGCCTAATAGCGGTATAGTTTCAGTGCCGGATGAACGTTTGCAACGACTCGCAAATTTAGCAGGAAGTGCAAAACTTATCCCCTCCTATATCGAGTTTGTAGATATTGCTGGGCTTGTTAAAGGAGCAAGCAAAGGGGAAGGACTTGGTAATAAGTTCTTGTCGCATATTAGGGAAGTTGACGCAATCCTGCATGTGCTGCGTTGTTTTGAGGATGAAGACATAACGCACGTACATAATAAAGTTGACCCTATCCATGACCTTGAAGTAATCGAGACGGAGTTAATTCTTGCCGATATAGAATCGGTGGAGAAACGTTTAAGTGCAAGTGAAAAGCGTTTAAAATCAGGTGATAAAACCATGGCAGAACAGATAGAGCTATTAAGAGAGGTCTATAAGGTGCTAGCAGATAGTAAGCCTGCAAGAGTATTAAATGATAGTTTAGGAGCGGATAATTTAAAGCAGCTACAGTTAATTACCTCTAAGCCTGTTTTATATGCCTGTAACGTTCTTGAGAAAGACGCAGCAAAGGGTAATGAGTTGACCAAACTAGTAGCAGAATATGCAAAGAAAGAGAATGCTAAAATCGTGGTAATTTCTTCCAAAATAGAAGCAGATATTGTTTTGCTTGAAAGCCAAGAAGAAAAAGAGGAGTTTTTAAAAGATATCGGTTTAAGCGAAACAGGGCTTAGTAGAGTTATTAAAGAAGGATATAATCTATTAAACCTTAAAAGCTTCTTTACAATTGGTCCAAAAGAAGCTCATAGCTGGACTTTTAAAGATGGCATTCTTGCTCCCGCTGCTGCCGGCATTATCCATACCGACTTTGAAAAAGGCTTTATCAGAGCGGAGGTTATCGGCTATGAAGATTACATAAATCTCGGTAGCGAAGCAAAAGCCAAGGAAGTAGGGAAGATGCGTTTGGAAGGTAAAGAGTATAAGATGCAGGATGGGGATATAGTACATTTCAGATTTAACGTATAATATACTCGTTGAACTTGAAAAATTGGCTACGTCGTATTATAAGATCTTCGGTACTCACGTACTAATTGTACGCTCCGTTCCTCGACTTATATACTCCTTGCTCTTTTCCAAGTTGAACTTCGTCTATTTATTCGTTATTTACTTTTAAAGAATTATTTCTTCATTTTATCATGGATTTGCGTACTCATGTATTAGTACATTTTAGGTTTAACGTGTAAATAATAATCAGCTAACTATGAAAAAAATTTTACCGAAACGGTCGCTTAAAGTTCAAGATAGGATTAATTATATAGTGCAACAAATATTGACTGTTGCCAAGGATAAAATTGCTATGATTATTTTGTATGGCTCATATGCTAGAGGTGACTGGGTGCAAGATGTGTATATTGAAGGGCATATTACTTATAGTTATATTAAGTGACTTGGATTTTTTGGTAATATTAAAAAAAGGTAAATTTAAGCAGCATGCTACTTTAAGGGTAGAATCTAAAATAGAAAAAAGGTTAGAACAAACAGGCTTAAGAAAAGCCAAAATTTTGTCACTAGAACCATGGATATCTATAATATGCGAATCTATAAGTGAGGTAAATGATAAGCTTGAAAAAGGGCGTTATTTTTATACTGATATTAAGAAAGAAGGTGTTCTTTTATATGATAGCGGTGAATTTAAACTTAGTGAAGCTAAAGATTTACCTTGGAGTGAAGTGAAAGAAATAGCTAGAGAAGATTATGAAGAGTGGTTTAAAAGCGGATGTGGATTTTTAATTGATTGCAAATATCCGCTTGAAAGAGGTGAGCTTAACAAAAGTGCTTTTTATCTTCACCAAGCTACGGAAAGTTTTTACAGTAGCATTTTATTAGTTTTTTCTCGTTACAAACCAAAACTACACGATATAAGAAAGCTAGGTGGATATTGCGCAAATTATAACACTGAACTACTTAAAATATTCCCGCAATCGTCTCCTGAGCAAGAAGAATGCTTTAAATTACTTGAAGAGGCGTATGTTAAGGCAAGATATGATAAAAATTATAAAATTAGTAAAGAGCAGTTACTTTATCTGATTGAGAGAGTAGAAAAATTAAAGATGATAACTGAAAAAATTTGTTTGGAGCGGATTAATCGATAAAATTCGATGAACCGAAATAAAAAAATCACCTATGAAAATTATTGCGAAAGCACCGGCATGGATGCTTCTATGTTTGTTTATTTTATCTCCCACGACAGAGACTATTTATACTTCAGGGTTACCGAGTATAACTAAATATTTTAATACTAGCGGTAGCACTGCTCAAATCACTTCCAGCTTATACTATTTAGGTTTCGCTCTTGGTATATTATCGTTTGGCAGATTATCGGACATTTACGGTAGAAGACCTATTATTCTGCTAGGTCTTTTTATTTACCTTATATCATCTATCATTAGCATTTTTGCACCTAATATAGAAACGCTGATGCTGACTCGGTTTACTCAAGCTTTCGGTGTAAGCGTCGGTTCGGTTATCGGGCAGGCAATGGCAAGGGATTCCTATCAAGGTACAGAATTATCGTATGTTTATGCTAGCTTATCACCGTGGCTGGCATTTATTCCGTCTTTAGGTTCATCGGTAGGGGGATATATCGTAGAATATTCAAGATGGCATTATGTTTTTGTATTTTTTAGTTGTGTAGGGTTAATATTATTAACTTTATATAGCAAAATTTTGCCTGAAACAAATCCCTATATCAACCTGGCTCAAACTAGTAAATATTTTGAGGTTTTAAAGGTAGTTATTAGAGACAAAATTTTATGGTTATATGCTTTTATTATCGGGGCATTTAACGGTATATATTACGGCTTTTTTATTGAAGCTCCTTTTATTTTTATTGATAAGATGAAAGTTAGCCCATCTTCTTACGGTAAGTTGTCGTTTTTGTTATGCGGGGCTAGTATCTTTGGTGGTTTTTTAGGAAAATATCTAATTAAAAAGCGTCAAGTAAGCGATAAAAAAGTTATGGTTTTGGGGTTTATTTTTAGTGTAGTCGGCTGCACATTCCTTGCTATAAATGCTTTTATATTACAAATAGAGAGTATTAGTAACAATATTGCTATTGCCATGATATTCATTCCTATGATGCTACATATGATAGGGCATAATATGTTAATTCCGATGACTCTTCGTTATGCACTTGAAGATTATGCTAAAGTAACAGGTACTGCCGGTTCAATATTCGGTGCAATATATTATGTGCTTATTGCTGCAATAACTTATTTAGTTACCATAATACATAGCGATACGATAGGCAACTTTGCTTTACTATTCCTAGCTTTAAGTGTTAGCTCTGCTGCTGCATTTTATTATATTTGGACTTTATATAAGAAAAAATTGACATAAGCCGCTATATACTCGCTGAATTTGAAAAATTGGCTGCGTCGTCTTTGTAAGTCCTCAGATGCTCACGTACTATAGTACGCTCCGCTCCTCGGTTTACAGACTCCTTGCTCTTTTCCAAATTGAGCTTCGTATAACAACTCTTTATTAATTAAATGTATATAACATAAAAAGGTACATATATGAGTATGATAGATATTAGATTACGTGTTTCGGAGGACGTAAAAACTCAAGCAGAGGAAATATTTAAACAAATGGGGATGACTATGTCGGAAGCCATGAGAATCTTCTTAAATCAATGTATAAATAGCGGTGGATTACCGTTTAAACCGCATATTAAGATCCCTAATGAGGAAACATTAAAAGCTTTTGAAGATATAGATAATGGTGAATTTGAAACCTATACTTTAGAAGAGTTTGAAGAATTTTTAGATAAGTTAGCTAAATGAGACAAATTCGTTCTACTATAGTATTTGATCGTGATTTAAAGCGATTAATAAAAAGAGGGAAAAATATAAAAAAGGTGCATGCAGTAGTAGGTATGCTTGTAAATAATGTTTCTTTACCAACAAAATATAGACCTCATAAACTTACAGGTAATCATTATTTAAAATGGGAATGTCATATTGAACCGGATTGGTTATTAATATACGAAATAAAGGAAGATGTAGTTATTTTATATCGTACAGGGACTCATTCCGATTTATTTTAAAGTAGTTAAACGGTAAGTTTTTTTACTTACCATAAACTTTTAACGTAATTTAAGAGATGATAATCCGATAAGGGCGAATATTACGGAAATAATCCAGAATCTTATTACCACCTTTGATTCTGCCCAGCCGGCTTTTTCGAAATGATGATGCAGAGGTGCCATTTTAAATATTCTTTTGCCTTTTGTAGCTTTAAAATAATATACCTGCATAATTACCGACATTGTTTCAATAACGAACAATCCGCCAACGATAGCTAATACTATTTCGTGTTTAGTAATGACGCTGATAATCCCAAGCACGCCGCCAAGGCTTAAACTACCGGTATCGCCCATAAAAATTTCTGCCGGTTGGGCATTAAACCATAAAAATCCTATACAGCTACCTACTATACTTGCACAAAAAACCGTTAATTCGCCGGTATTAGGTAAATAAGTTAATTGCAGATAATTCGAGTAAATTAAGTTGCCGACTAAGTAGCTTATTAAAGCAAAAGAAGCGGCAGTTAAAGCAATAGGAACGGTAGCAAGCCCGTCAAGCCCGTCGGTTAAATTAACGGCGTTAGAAGCGCCCACTATAACGATGATAGCAAAAGGTAGATAAAAATAACCTATATCCATAGTAAGGTTTTTAAAAAACGGTACTTTAAGTAAATGATTTGGGTTCGTATCGGTAAATTCTAGAAAAACACATATAGTTAAAGCAATAATTGCTTGAAGTAGAAACTTACTTTTTCCTTTTACACCGTAATGATTATTTTTAGTAACTTTAGCATAATCATCAATAAAACCGAGAATTCCGAAGCTAATAAAACCAAGTAATGCAACCCAAATATATTTATTAGTTAAATCGGCAAGCAATAAAGTAGAAAAGCAGCTGGATAATATAATCATAAGCCCGCCCATAGTAGGAGTTCCGGCTTTTGCTTTATGAGATTCGGGACCATCTAGGCGGATCGGTTGACCGTTCTTTTGAAAAGTACGTAAAAAACTTATTAATCTCGGACCGGTAATAAAACTGAAGCTTAAAGTAATAAGGATAGCAAGCCCGCTACGGAAAGTAATATAATGAAATAAATTAGCGATATGGGAATTATGAATGTAAGGGAGCAAAAGGTTGTATAACATAATTAGATTTTAAGTTTAATAGTAAAAATTATTTTAATTTGTTTTGCTATAATAATCAATAATCTTATCAAGTTTTATCCCTCTTGAACCTTTTATTAAAAAAAGTTCGTCATTTTCAAATAAATCTTTTGTTTTTGTGGTTAACTCGTCAACATTTTCAAAATATGCTTTAGCTATTTTTGCAGGTAACAAATCATAAATATATTTAGTATGTGTGCCTACTAAAAAAACCTTGGAACAGCCGGAATCTAATATATAAGGTATTAGCTCTTTATGTAGCCTCTCGGAATTTTGCCCTAGCTCTAACATGTCGCCTATTATAGCGGTTTTATTTGCAGCAGGTAGTTGCTTTAAATATTCTAATGCGGCTTTCATTGATGCCGGGCTTGCATTGTAATAATCACAAATTACACGGCAATTTTTTATATTGATAATTTCGCCTCTACCTTTTGTAGGGGTAATATCGGCTAAAGAAGTAGCAGCCTTATCTAAATCTTTGTTAAGCAAGGAAAGGGTTAATAATATAGCTGCATAATTCTCGGCAAAATGTTTAGGAATAAACGGTATGGTAACATCTAGAATTTTATTGTTTATATTGTATTTTAGATGTACTTGATCTTCTAGATTCTCATATAAAATTAATTGTGCAGATATTTGAGTTACGGATAGATTTTTTAATATCGATAAAATTTTATCATAACAATTAGTATTGGCATTAATAACGGCAATATCGTTTTTGCTAAAACTTTCAAAAATCTCGCATTTAGCTTCGGCTATCTCTTCAAGCGAATTGAAAAATTCTAAATGAGCTTCTGAAATATTAGTAATCATCGCAATATTTGGCTTTAATATCTTTACTAACTCCCGTATTTCGCCTTTATGGTTCATGCCGAGTTCAAAGATGGCAAACTCTATATCGTCAGGCATTGAAGCAAGGTTTATAAGCAATCCCAGATAGTTATTAAAATTACCTCTACTAGCGAATAGATTTTTTATATAACTTGCTTCTAAAGGTAATTTATACGTCAATCCGGTACTCGCATCCTCACGTACTAAAGTGTACGCTGCGGTGCTGCGTTCCGTGTTTCCTTCAAATTTCTCTTTATTAGCTTCGTTATATAAAAAATCTAAGGATTTACTAATTGTTTTAGTTAGTAAAGTTTTTAAAGCCTCTTTAGTAGAAGTTTTGCCGACGCTACCGGTGATGGCTATAAATTTAGCTTTAGAATTCTCACGTTTATATAAAGCTAGTTTCTCAAGAGCTTCAAAACAATCATTAACCAAAATAGTTTTTTCTTTATAGGATACATCTATTTGTTTGCTAATGATTACTGCCGCTGCTCCTTTATTAATAGCATCCTGAACATAATCGTGACCGTCTCTATTGCCTTTAAGGGCTACGAATAAGTCACCTTTTTTAACGTCATTAGAATTAAATTGTATTTCATTAGCAGCGATTGACGGAGCTATTGTTATACCAAGAGCTTCGCTTAAAGTTTTAGAGTTCCAGATCATAAGTTTTTTGTTGTTGTGTGTCATCCCGTGATTTATTCCACTAGTGTACGAACGTTACGTAAATCGTCATTGCGAGCGACTAAAAGGAGCGTGGCAATCCAGAAAAAATAATAAAAAAATGCTATAAATTAGCATTTTTTAACTGGATTGCTTCGTCAAAACTTACAGTTTTTCCTCGCAATGACGTGGCTAGATTATATACTTCCTTGCAATTTCGGCATCATCAAAAGGTAATTTTTTATCGCCTATAATTTGGTAGTTCTCGTGACCTTTACCGGCGATTAATAAAATATCGTTTTCTTTCAAATTATCTATACCGTATTTAATAGCATCGTCTCGAGCTGCTATTTCAATGTAATTTGCTTTTTCTATACCGCTTATGATTTCGGCTCTAATAAGTTTTGGGTCTTCATGACGCGGGTTATCATCGGTAACAATTACATTATCTGCTATTCTTGACGCTATTTGTCCCATAAGCTTTCTTTTTGTTTTATCACGATTACCGCCGCAACCAAAAACCACACTTAAATTATCATTAGTGGCTTTAATATTCTTCAGTTCTGTTAAAGCTTTTTCAAGTGCATCGGGGGTGTGAGAATAATCAATAAAAACATTACTGTTTTCTATTCGCTCCATCCGTCCTTTTACCGCTTTGACTTCGGTTAAAACGCTAATGATTTCATCAAAATTAAAATTTGTATAATATACGCTAAGCACTGCTATTAATAAATTGCTTGCCTGAAAACTGCCTATAATAGGGGTAGTAAAACTGTATTCGTTGTTATTAAATATAAAACTAATATTTTGTTCTTTCAAAGAACTGTCAATTTTAGTTATTTTTAAATCGCCTTTTTTACCGACAGTTATAAATTTAATATCATGCTTGTTTAAATAATCCTTAATAAACTCTATTTCTGCTATATCGGAATTTAATATTGAAATAGCATCTTGTGATAAATGATCGGTAAATAATTTTAATTTAGTCAATAAATAATTTTCTTTTGTATGGTGATAATCCAAATGATCCTGACTAAAACTAGTAAAACATGCGATTTTTACTTTCAAGTCGCCAAGCCTTTGCTGATCCAAGCCGTGACTCGAAGCTTCGAAAGCCAAATATTCTATGCCGTTTTCAGCTAGTTTATGAGCAATTTTTCTAAAGCTTAGATAATCAAGAGTAGTTAACTCGGGAACATTATCATTAAAGTTATCGCTGCCAAAAACCTGTACGCCTAAAGTGCCGATAGATGCGGCTTTTTTTCCAAGTAAGGAATATATTTGGGCAATATAGGATACTACCGAGCTTTTACCGTTAGTACCGGTTACGGCTATCATATTATGAGGTTTATTTGGATAGATGATTTCTATAGCTTCATATAAGGCTGTCTGCACGTCTTCTATATATATTATTTTATCTATAGTAGCATTTTTTTTATCATCAGTGATAATTAATTGTATGCCTTTATTTAAAGCATCTTTAATAAAATTATTTCCGTCAACATATTGTCCTTTAAGGGCAAAAAAAGCTTCATTTTCCTTAACAATTTGTGAATCAGTCGATAAGCCTTTTATATGATGTTTTTGAAATAATTGTTTTAAATGTAGAAATGACATACAGAACTTTTATACCTATAATAAATACAGAGTAGGTAGACGAAGATCAACTTGGAAAAGAGCAAGGAGTCCACAAGGCGAGGAGCGGAGCGTATACTTAATACGTGAGCACCAAAGCACTTGTAGGACGACGTAGCCAATTTTTCAAGTTCATCGAGTCTACACTTCTGACAAATTCCATAATAACTTATTGGTTTCTAAAATTATATTTTTATCTGCTAATTTCTTTATAAATACTAACTTATTATCAGGTTTGATTTTAGCATTTGCAGGGTAAGTAGCAACAAACTTTAAAACTTTATCTGCAATATCGGCATTTTTGTAGAATTTAATTACAAAACCGCCATCGCCTGAATCTAGATTCTCGATATTTAGTTTAAAGCATAGTAATTTTATTTTTACTATATCAAGTAAATTACTAAATTCTATCGGTAATGAGCCAAATCTATCAATCATCTCATCTTTGAATTTCTCTACTTCCAAATCGTCCTTTAAACTACCGATTCTTCTATATAACCCAATTTTTAGAACGGAGTCGGATATGTAATTATCGGGAATAAAGACCGATACGCCTAAATTAATAGTCGGAATGAAAGGTTGCTCGGTAGGGGCTATAGGCTCATCTTTAAAGATGGCTATTTGCTCTTCCAGCATTTCTTGATATAGCTCCGTACCTACTTCCTTGATTTGTCCTGATTGCTCGTCACCTATTAAATTACCGAAGCCTCGTAAATCCATATCATGGCTTGCGATAGTAAAGCCCGAACCTAAAGCACAACTATTTTGAATTATTTCCAAACGCCTTAAGCTGTGCGGCGTCATTTTTTTGTTACTAGGCAGCGTTAAGTAAGCATAGCCACGCACTTTAGCCCGTCCGATCCTACCTCGTAATTGATATAGTTGACTAAGTCCGAGCATATCGGCTTTATGAATGATCATGGTGTTTGCGTCTGCGATATCAATGCCTGATTCTATAATAGTAGTCGAGATAAGTATATCAAATTTACCGGCATAAAATTCACTCATAATTTCGTCAATTTTATTAGGCGACATTTTGCCATGTGCTATTTTATAAGTTAATTCAGGTACAATCTGTTTTAACTGCTTTTCGATATCCTCGATATCGTTAATTCTCGGGACGACAAAAAAGCTCCGCCCACCTCTAAAATGTTCACGTAGCAGAGCATCCCTAATAATAACGGGATCAAAAGGCATCACCGAGGTACGAACCTCTAACCTGTTTAACGGAGGCGTTGCAATAATGCTAAGCTCCTTTAAGCCGGTCATTGACATTTGAAGTGTTCGAGGTATCGGCGTTGCCGACATTGCAAGCACGTGCGTAGAGGATTTTAGAGCTTTTAAAAATTCCTTTTGACCGACGCCAAAATGTTGCTCTTCATCGATAATTAATAATTTGAGGTTAAAGAATTTGATATTTTTATGCAGTAACGAATGCGTACCTATGATTATATTTATTTTGCCGCTCTCAAGATCCGACTTTATAATTTTTGCTTCTTTGGGGCTGATAACGCTTGATAGCTGCCTTATATTTAATCCGAAATCTTTAAACCTTTCGGTAAATCTTGAAAAATGTTGGCTACATAAAATAGTGGTAGGCACGACAATTGCTACTTGCGGTAAATGCTCGTTTAAAGCTTTAGCGACCATGAAAGCGGCACGCATTGCTACTTCGGTTTTACCAAAGCCCACGTCACCGCATATTAGTCTGTCCATTAACATACCGGTGTTTAAATCGCTGCGAACGTCGGCTATTGAGTTTAACTGGTCATCGGTTTCCGGATAAGGAAATTTAGTACAAAATTTGTCGTAATTCTCGGTGTCAAATTCAATGGCAGCGGTAGTATTTAGCTTCCACTTTGCTGCAATTTGAAGTAAATGTAAGGCAATTTCTTTAATACGATTTTTAAGCTTAGCTTTACTTTTTTGCCATGAAACGCTGCCAAGCTTATCAAGCTGGGCAACATCGCTGCCATATTTCTTTATTACTTCGATATTTTCAACCGGTATATATAATTTATCATTGCCGGCATATAGGATCTTTAAGAAATCATGTAGTTTGCCTTTGATTTCCAAAGCTTCGAGTTTTAGAAATTGTCCTATACCGTGATCTTTGTGAACTACCAGCTCGCCTTCTGCTAGATTATCAAGTTCCAGTAAAATATTTTTAAGCTTTTTATTAGAATTTGTAGCAGCCGCTTGTTTATCTAATAATTCATTTGCAGATATAAATAAGTATTCTTCGGTATAAAAACTTTGATTTAAAGGTAATAATACAATATTTATTAAGCCTTTTTTAGCTTCGTTTAAATAATCTATTTCATTACATGTATGTTCATAATTTTCAATAATAGATTTGACTCTTTCGAAGCCGCTTAAGTAAGAGCAGCCTATTATGATTTTTTTGAGCTTGTGGGATTCTATAACTTCAAATAATTTATCAAAAACCGTTTTCTTCTCTGCAAAGCTTGTAGTCGTTATATTTTCAACGATATTAGCTTCATTCGTATTTTCGTAAGTGACTAATATATTATCTTGCCGCTCAAGTAATTTCGTGATCTCATCAGCAGAAAAATATATTTGATCAGGCTTAAGGGTAGGGTAAAAACTGTTAAACTTAAGCCTACCGGTTTCTGACCTTGCGGTATAAAAATCATTATAGCTATGCTCAAATTCCGAAATGGCTTGTTTTGATAAATTATCGAATATGATAATAGGATCTTTTAAGTAATTTATTAAATTAGAATATGAATCATAAAATAGAGGTAATAATTGTTCGTAACCGGCAAATTTCCGTCCCGAAATTATCGCTTCATATAAAGGGTTGCTAGTGTGATTGACGCCAAAATTACGTAAATAATTATCTTTAAAATTACTTATTGTGTGGCTGTTTAAAACTATCTCATTTGCCGGACTTATTACCAATTCCTCACAAGATTTAGTCGAAATTTGCGTATCGATATCAAAATGCTTAATCGATTCTACATAATCCCAGCTAAAATTAATTCTATAAGCTGCAGGACCCGGTAATATTAAATCAACTATTTCCCCTCTAACTGCAAAATCTCCTACGTCAACGCTACTTGCATTTCTAGTAAAGCCGTTTTCTACTAAAAACTTAGCGAGCTCCTCGGCACTAAGTTTTGTTTTAGGAGTTAATTTTAAGAAATATTTAGCAAAAAAATCTCTTGGCGGTAATTTATTTACTAGATTTGCTGCATGGGTAATAAGCAACTTATTGCCGTTATTTGTTGCTAGCTTAGTTAATGTTTCCGCACGCTGCGATAAAATAGTAGGACTTGGCGATGTGTGATCATAAGCGATAGTATCATAACTTGGGAAATAATGTGCCGCACATTCCATAAAGCTTGATACAAGCGAATTTTGCAGGTCTCGCCTGTGCTCACGTATTTTTATACGCTCCGCAGGCTCGCCTTGAAATTCATCTTGTCTGAAACTTTCTAAAATATGCGGTATATTTCCCTCCGGTAAAAAAAATAAAGCCTGCTTGTATAATTGCAACGCATCATCTTCATTGCTTGTAACTAAAACGATATCTCGCTGTAATTTCTTAAAGTTATCAACGGCAAAAAAGCCTTTGGCAGTTGCAGGAAATTTTTGTTGTGACATGTAAAGATTTATATTTTTGCTATCTTACGTAGCTCCCTAATTATTTCGGCATCTAAACCAGACGGAGCAGCAGATTTATTAGTAATCCAATTATAAAGATCATTGTCATTTTGATCAAGTATTAAAGAATAGCCCAAAAGCTTTTTTTCATCCATAAAAGGTAAGTAAGAGTCGGCAAAACTGCCTAATATATAATCCATTTCCTTGCAGCCGCGATTTTTACTACGGTAAAAAAGTTTCTTTTGTAAAGAGTTTTTATTTAATTTATTCATCTATAACATCTTGCAAAAAATTTTTATAATAATATTATTAAAACTATCAGATACAAGATCATTTTTAAAATGCTTTAAATATTTAGACCTCTTGCATAACCACCTTATAAAGAGGAATTTGCAGGAGACACTGCACCTCGATCCGCAGCGTACATAAACGTACGTGAGGATTCGAGCACCGGATCGACGCCCAAAGTACCTTTAGAAGGTGGTTATGCAAGAGGTCTATTAAGTAATTCTATAAATTCATCTATGCATGAATAAATTCTAACAGTTAAAAATATTAATTTCTATACTAAACAACAGCGATAAAAGCGTATAAAATATGTCGGTGCAAAATATCTGTTCTACAGAAGCCTATAATATACTAGCTGCGAATAAAGAAGCTTTTCTTGTTGATGTTAGAACAGAGGAAGAATGGCAGAAAGTTGGTGTTCCGAGTTTAGAAAATAGACGTAATCTAATTTTCTTGAGTTGGCAATTATCACCTTTTATGGAATTAAATAAAGAGTTTGAAGATGATTTTTTATCCGCTATTGATGATAAAATATCAAGCAAAATATTTTTTTTATGTCGTTCCGGGCATAGATCATTAACGGCAGCAAATTTTATAGCTAATATAGGTTATAAAAATTGTTATAATATTAAGGATGGTTTTGAAGGAAATCTTCAAAGCAAAGGCTGGAAACAAAATAACTTACCGTGGCAGTTTTAAGTGAACACTAATCAAATAATTTTAACGGATCAAGGCGATAATTACGTAAGTGTTTGGGGGCAAGTAACCAAAGACCTTCATAACTATTACGGGGAAGCTTTATATAATAGTTGGTTTAGTAAAGTCAATTTTATAGAATCTTCTTTAAATACCGTGATTCTTTGTGCGCCGACTAATTTTATTAGAGATTGGGTAAAATCTAAATACTCGGTAGTTATACTGCAATTGTTTCAGCATTATAATAATGCTATTAAATCAGTTGAAATAATCACTAAAGAATTACCCGCAGCGGAACAAGTAAGTTTTGAGCTACCTACCAAAACTTTTGCCGATATCGGTACTAGCGAACTTAATTCGGAAAATATTTTTTCGACACTGGATATACGTTTTACTTTCGATAATTTCGTCGTAGGTGCCCCTAATGAGCTTGCTTATGCGGCTGCAAGGGCAGTTGCCGAATCATCAAGTGCCGTTTCGGAATCTAACCCGCTTTTCTTATATGGCGGGGTAGGGCTTGGCAAAACGCACTTAATGCATGCGATTGGTTGGTATATAAAGCAGAATAATCCGAGCCGAAAAGTAATATATATGTCGGCGGAGAAATTTATGTACCAGTTTGTTAAAGCACTGCGTAATAAAGAAGTGATGTCGTTTAAAGAAAAGTTCCGTTCAGTTGACGTGTTAATGATTGATGATATTCAATTTATTTGCGGTAAAGATAGTACACAAGAGGAATTTTTCCATACTTTTAATACGTTGATTGATAATAACCGCCAAATGGTTATTTCTTGTGATAGATCGCCTTCAGATTTAGATAATATTGAAGATCGTATAAAATCCCGTCTCGGATGGGGGTTAGTTGCCGATGTTCATAGCACTACTTATGAGCTACGTCTTGGGATTTTAGAATCTAAGATTGAGCAAATGAACGTTAAAGTACCGAGAGACGTAATTGATTTCCTAGCTTCTAAAATCGTTTCAAACGTAAGAGAGCTTGAAGGTGCTTTAAACAAAGTTATTGCCCACTCTAATTTTACTACAAAGGAAATTACGCTCGAAAATACCCAAAATATTTTAAGAGATTTGCTTCGTTCTAATGAGAGAATAATCACGGTAGAAGATATTCAGAAAAAAATAGCAAACCGTTATAACATTAAATTATCGGACATGTCTTCACCGGTAAGAACACGCACTATAGCAAGACCCCGTCAGATAGCTATGTATCTTAGCAAAATCCTCACCCCAAAAAGTTTAGTCGATATCGGTAAAAAATTCGGTAAAAAAGACCACACAACCGTTATGCATGCTATCAAAAAAGTAGAAGAGCTGCTAGAAAGCGATTTAGAGCTTCGTGAAGAGGTTAATTTAATGATGAAGATATTACAAAACTGATATACTCGAATGATTTTAAGAATTACTCTTTCATTTTATCAAGGATTCGCCATCCTCACCTATTAAGCATAGACTGCGGGTGCTCACCTTGCAAAATAAAATTTAATTCTCAAAATCATTCGAGTATATTACTTTAATTTGAAAAATTGGCAACAATGTCATACCGTGACGGCGTTGTTGCGTGGATCGATTTTTACCTCTGTCATCCCGTGGCTTGTCCACGGGATCCAGTTAAACATATAAAAAATTTAGTTTTTTATATGTTTATTTTATCAATAATACAATTTTTGTACTGATATTAGGCTATTTTTTTTTGGGATTCCTGCTTTCGCAGGAATGACATAGGGAGCCATGCAACAACGCCGAATAAATCACGGGATGACAGAAGTGGGAGAATCCACGTATGTAATGCTTTGCGAGCGTTAAATGATACTAACAAACAATCCCGCAAAAGAACTTTTCTTAAAGCTTCCGGGAAAATATCATATTAAAAGAACTATAAGTAATCACGGGTGCGGTGAGGGTATAGCGTATTTCTCGCAAATTAATCCAAATGAGTTATTATATAAGGAGGAGCTGAATTTTACTTATCACGGTTACGATAATCAAATATTAGCCGTGAAAGAATATAAATATATTTTTGAAAATAACAATATTATTAAATATTTTACCGATAAGGAAAGTAGTTTATTTTATAAGTTAGATTTTGTAAGTAATACAAAAGCTATAGGTAGTCATTTATGCGGCCAAGACCAATATAATGCTACCTATATATTTGTAAATCCTGATTCTTTTTCTCTTACTTACGAAGTACTAGGACCACAGAAAAATTTTAATATTAGTACTATTTTTACACGTATATAGAATCGCTAAAGCTTTCCCTCATTAATTTATAGTATTCTTCTAAATTCACATCTGAGGCTTCGTGATTTGTTTTTAATGTTTTGCTACCATCATAGCTACTTTCATCATCGGAATTTTTTCTTTTCAAAGAAAAATATAATTTGTTTTTAGATGAAGTAGGGGAAGTAGTAAATTTTAAAGTCACATCTCGTAATGCTTTTTCTTCAGCTACTTCAGTATCCGTAATATAGCTAGGTGCATCAATATTATACCACTCTTTTATTTTATCGCATAAAATTTGTAGAATTTCCGGTAGTAGTTTTTTAATATCATCTTTTAGAGCTGCTTGTTTTTCAGCTAAAAATTCTTCGATATTTTTTAAGCTTTCAGTAAATTCAACATAGGTTATTTCAATTAAATCCTTTAAATCTTGAGGGAAATCCTTTTTTTCAAGAAGTTTGGTTTTAGCGAGTTTTAAGTTACGTTCGCCTATGTTTTTTATTTTAGGAAGTAGAGCAGCTAAAATATCATTTAACGGTTTTAAAGAGCTTACAGGATAGTGTTCTAACTTACTTACTTTTTCTGAAAAAGATTTTATATCGTTGATTTTCAGGTCGTCCATATTTTGGTAAAATTTTATTGAGGCTAAAATGTCAAATATTTGAGTTATATTTGCTAATTTAGAATTATTTAATTTTTCACTAAGCCATTTTATTAATAAATCACCTTCCTTGATAAGTAATAAATTGCCATTTTGTACATTTGTAGTGTCATAATCAATAAGATGAGAATTAGGTAACACATATTTATAGTTTTTAAGTATACCTCTTGCTTGAGCCACGGCGTGTTCCGTAGACATAGGAAAAAGCCCTTTATGTATTAGAGATGTATCATCAATAAGCTCTAGGAACATAGGAGCAGTAAATAATGTGGCATTATTTCTATGTATTTCGACTATAAATAATAAATGTGCTAACTTTTCTGCAAAGTGATTCAGTTTTCGTGGTAACTCTTCAATAGTTTGTGTGCTTTCTTTACCATGTATAACTTCAAATATGCGTTTTATAATAGCATGTTTATATTGTGGTTCTTTGTTAAAATTAGATAGGATTTTATCATATTTTCCAAAGCCCGGTATATCTGTTTGTATATTACCGGTTTTGTAATGTGCTACATGGTTAGATGTAAATGTTTTTACTTTAGTATGTGGTAAGTTACATATAGTAGAGAAATTATCGTTTGTTCCATCTAATATTTGATGTTTTAAAACTCTTTTATTATTTTCGGCAATTAATATAGGAAATGCTACAAATTTTTCAGAATCAGATATTGTAAAATTTAGTGGATTTTTACTTAATGTTTTTAAATCAATATCACTGTTTTTTAGTTCTTCTAATAATACTTTTTTGACATGATCGGCGGTAATATTCTTTTTTAGGGTAAATTCTTTAGGAATTGTTAGGCTCGGATTAAATAAGAAAAAGAACAGCTTTTTATAATCCATATCATTTATAGGATTTTCTTTATTATCGTCTGTAAATAGTTTATTAAGATGCTTATTAAAAGCAGTTTTTATGATATTTAAATTTTGTCTATAAGAATCATTGTCTACGGTTAATATTTCAGATTTCATTTTTTTATGAGTATCTCTAATACTAGAATATTTGGAAAATCCATTAGCTAAATTATGTAAGGTTAAACCGAGTTTAAGTTTAAAATCTTCGGAGTTAGAGATATAATCAGTATTTAGTATATTTCTAAGTAAAAAATTGAGATATTGAGATAAATTGTAAGGTTCTTTTGACTCTTCCTCAGAAGAGCTATCAAAGTTTTCGTGTTTTAAAGTCATTATTTATTAGTAAAATTAGCGTTGAATTATTGAGAAAAAAATATACCTATAAGCGGTGTCAAAGTATCTAGAGTTTCGGCAAGTGGACTAATATCACTGTTATATAATAAATCATCATTAGTATATAATTCTTTAATATTTAAAGTGTGTCCAGTGCTTCCTTCAAAGCAATACATAAAAGCTAAAGCTTCTATAACTTTTTTATCTTTAGCAAGCAAAAGTAATCGTTCTTTCCCATAGGTTATTACATCCGTAATATTATCTAATTCTCGATCTACTAAAGGACTCATAATCTTTACTTCTTGAGCTAATAACTTAGGATCTATATTGCTAGGATTGTCTAACATATCTTATACTATTATTAGTTATAATCTTAAGCTTATACTAAAAAATTAACCAATAATCAAGTATAGTTTAATAATTATTGTACATTTGTATTATAAGTTAAATTTCATTAAGTATTTACATAATAATAAGTTGACAAATATTAACTAATATTATATATTGCTGCACAGTTTTAATTTTAGGATAGTGTAATGACTGAAGCTGTAAATGCCAATAGAATAGCTGTAAATATTGACTGTGGGATTAAAGATACGCCCAAAATATCGGAGAATATAAAAACCAATAGAATACTTGAGCTTTCCGGTGGAGGAATTAAGGGAATATCAGAGTTAATGGTGCTTATAGAGATTGAAGAGCGAACCGGTAAGCATATCTCGGAGTTGTTTCCTATTATTTCCGGTACTAGTGTCGGCGGTTTAATAGCAGCACTACTTACAATCCCAAAGGAAGAAGGTTCAAAAATACCTAAATATAGTGCTAAAGAAGCACTTGAAATTTTTAAAGAGAGTAGCGGGGATATATTTCCTGATATTTTTTTAGGTTCGGTGAAACAATTATTTACTCATAAATACAGTCAAAAGCCGTTAAAAGAATTATTGGATAAATATTTACAAGATAATAGAATGGATGATACTACTTCCCGCCTTGTTATTCCGGTAAATGACTTGACTACTAACGGTGGGGAATTAGAAATTTTTGATAGTTTCCACGGGTTTAGTCCCCATGTTAGAATAAAAGACGTATTACTTGCAACAACGGCAGCACCTACCTATTTTAAACCGGTAATGGATAAAGCAGCCGTGCAAGGATATGATTATGCCTCCGGTAAACCTTATGCATACGCAGACGGAGGACTTGATGCTAATAGACCGGCAAACGAAGTCTTAAAGCTGCTAAAAAAAGGTTATACATATAAAGAAGAAAGTCATATACGTGAAGAGAAGAGCCTGACACGTGAAGAGCAGAAAGAAGTATTAGACCGCACGATGGTTTGTGCCGTCAATTTCAATAATGATATAGAACCTGCGAGTTCCATACCTAAAATCGGTTTTGACGGAGTATTAGGTTGGCTTGTGAAAGGAAAACTGATAAGCAGACTTATGAACAATATGGAATCTTCTTCTACTATTGAGGTTAAAAGTGATTTACCGGGGGAAAATGAATTTTTTGAACTAAAATTACCTATTACAAAAGAAACAGAAAGCTTAGATGATTCTAGTCCTAAAAATATTGCAAGATTAGAAGAAATAGGACGTAAATATGTTGAAGAGAATAGTGAATTAATACAAAAATTATGTGATAACTTGCTTCATAATGTGAATAAAGAACAGGTAGCTAATCAAGCCCAAGAGATACAAGATGAAGGCTATGAAAGCGATACGGAAGCTGATTACGGAAAAGAAGAATTATTGTCGGGTATAAAGAAATTTTTAAATGAGTTTAGTAAAGAAAATCCCGAGTTAAAAGAAAATATAGATTATTTCTTACAAAAGGCTGAAAATTATACATTAGAAGAAATAGAAAAATGTATCATCGAATTTGGACAAGAAAGTTTAAGATTGCAAGAAGAACAGTTTAAAGCGGATATGCTAAGCAGCTGTAGTATGGAAGCTTTGAAGGAAGAAATGGATCTTGAGGGTATAGATGATGAAGTCACAAATCATGAGATTTTAGCGTAAGAAAGTCGTTGTAAGCAGACTTTGTTGCAATGTCATTCCCGCAAAAAAAAGGGCGTTGTTGCATGGCTCGAAAAACGCTCTCGGTGTCATACCGTGGCTTGTCCACGGTATCCAGAAAAACAACTAAAAATATCAATAATATTGATATTTTTAACTGGATCCCGTGAATAAATCACGGGATGACAGTGGGAAAACCGAGCCATGCAACAACGCCCAAAAAAAGCGGGAATCCAGTGTAAAGCGAGATAACCTACGCTTTTAACTTTAACAACTTGCTGTATTTATACTTTTTTTCTGGATTCCTGCTTTTGCAGGAATGACATCGAGTGGCTTTGTCTAGCCATACAACAGAGTCGCCTTTAGCTAATAATGAAATTTCCCCTACAAATTCAAATAAGCCGATATTGCTAGAGTTAATACTTCATCATTTAATTCTTTTGTTAATTCGTCGTAAATTTGTTCATCCGAAAGGGGAGTGTATTTTTTGAATAATTTCACCAATTCTAATGATGGCATCATCCGAAAAGCATCTTTCAGTATTTTGATTTTTTTACTATCGCTAAGGTTACTATTAAGCTTAAAATAGAATTCTATCAGCTCTACGCTCCAAAAATTTGCTTCTAAAGCAGATTCTAAATGATCCAATGCATTTGACATATTACTACTATCCGTTTCTTGCTTTGCTGCTAATAAGTAGTAGCCGGCAATTTCCGAAGAGTTAGAAATAGATTTCTTTTTATGAAGTTTTGCAAGCTTATTTGCTATAAAAGTAAATTTTGTCCATGCAGAAAGCTCACCGTAACAACGGATTAAAGTAATTAAATTATCTACGTCGTATTCATTTAAGTTATAAGCTTTTATCGCATAATTTTCTGCTTCTTGATAAAGAGATTTATCACAGTAAAGTTTTGCAAGGTTTTTGTTGCTATAAAAGGCAAATTCTCTTGATTTAGATAGGTTTTGAAAATAAGTAATTTTTGTATCTATATCCTCTTCTGTTTCGGCTAAAATTAAATTATAGAATTCCTGCTCGCTTTCTAAATCTTTGGCAGATAAATTTTTTCTTGCAATAGAGCCGGCTTTAGCTTTATCGCCTATAATATATTTGGCAAAAGCCGATACTAAAGAATGTCGATTATTGTTAATTTTTTTATTATGGAAAATATTTTGTATTTTAATCGGTAGATCGATAATTAATATTAAAAACCTAACTATGATAACACAAGAAACCAGTAATAAAAGAAAAGCAATAATACTAAAAACAAAAGTAGTTTCGATATCGTAATTATACAAGCTAATAAAAACTCTCGAATCAAAGCTTTGCATTAAAGTAAAGCCAAAATAAAGGAGTAAAATAACGGAACATATAAATAGTAATCTAAACATCTTTATTTACAAACTCCTGCATAAATTTTTCTGAATAGAGAAAATCGATTAAATATTTTAGTTTTTCTGAAATAAGTAATTTTTCTTGTTCTTGCTTTATTGCGTTTGAAGGTTTTTTTTCTATTTTAATAAATTTCTCAAGCCATTTACGGTTTGTAGGAAAAACTAAATTCGGTTCTTCGGATTCAGAAATAAGATAATGATTATATTCTTCTAAGCTCGTTATAATATTATTTATTTCTTGAGGTAAAATAGAGAGTTTTATTACCGCTAGCTCTTTGTCGTAATCTTTGTTCTGCAAGAAATTATATACCAGTAAATTCACGTTTAATAAGTACTGAACATAATCTATAGAATATGATTTAGGAACAGGGTTTAATTTAGGCTCAACTGAAACAGGAGGACTTTCAGGAAATTTTAAATTACTTACATAATTCAAAAGAGTTTTAGAGGATAATAAAGGTGCTTCCTGTTTTTTTTCTTTGACAGATGGGGTAGCCGGTTCTTCCGGTATAATCTCAGAATTTTGGCTTAGGGTTTTAGTATCGTTTTTAAATAACTTAAAAATATCATCTCTATTATAATAAAGCGTAAAAGAAGATAAGGTAAATATTATTATCGCTAAGAAAAAGATGTTTTTGCTTTTAAATAAACTATCGAACTTTTGCATTTTCGACCAATAATTTGATTATATTATTAGGGTTCTCATCATCACAATAAACCACATTTTTAATAAAAGGTCTAATTATATTTGCGACTTTTGAGCTTATAGCTATAACTAAACTATTTTGTAACTTAGTTTCATTCAGTAATTTTATTAAAGTCTTAGCACTATTTTGAGAGTAAAGCAAAATGAAGTCAATAGAGTTCTTTTTAAATTCCTCTATAACAGGTAATGGTAGTTCATTCAAATATTCTACATTATAAACAATATGTCTAGTGATTTTATCCGGCAAATCTTGTGTAATTTCATTTGAAGATAAATATATAGTCTGCTGGTATAAATCAGGCGGGAAATGCTTAATTAAATCCTCAATGTTTTGGGCAGTATAAGCTACTTTTTTACCGAGTAATTGTTTTGACTTATTACCGACGACCCAAATATCTTGGGTTAAGTCGTAATTAGCAAGTATATTTGCTGCATATTTACTCGTTACTATTATATTTGAATAATTATTTAAAATATCAATATTTAAATCTAGTTTCTTATATTTAATTAAAGGGCAATCAATATACCTTAAATTCAAGCTATATTTACTTATTTCTTCAATAGTTTCTTTATTACCGTCAATGCTTCTAGTTAATAAAACCGATTTCATATATTTTGTAATTTAGTTTTTATTTTTAATAACATTAATAAAGACGGAATAGTAATAATAGTAGCAAAGAAAAAGAAATTTTGCCAGCCGAACTTAACTACTATATAACCTGAAATTACCGGAAAAATTGATCTTGAAATCCCCATCATCGATGAGAGGAAAGAATATTGCGTTGCACGAAATTTACCATGACAAAGCGATGAAATAAAAGCAATATATACCGTCATCGTCATACCGCCCGTAATACTCTCTGCACCTATCGTGATGAATAATAATGCAGAATTTTTGCCGTATATTTCAAGAATTATAAACAAAATATGGGCTAGAGCATGGATGATGCCAAAAAATAACATACTGCTTATTATGTCTTTTTTCTTCATAATGAAACCACCGAGTAGACCGCCGACCATAGCACCGATTATGCCAAAAAATTTCCCGACGCTTGCTATTTCAAAAGCATCATACCCCAAATGAAGTAAAAACGGATTGATCATAACATTAATGAAATTATCCGGTAACCTATATAATATTAGAAAGGCTAGAATTAGGGCAATAAAAGATAAGAGGTTAATGTTATTTTGTTTGTAATTGCGAGAAGAATTACAATGTAATTCGTCGAAGCAATCCAGTAAAATGCGTAGTATTTTTATTGTTTTTCTGGATTGTCGTGTAGTCTTTTGCTGCTCGCAATGACGATCATAGCATAAAGAAGCATATCTAGCGGCTAAAATAAGTAAAATTGAATGAATAAGGACTAAACCGGCAAAGATTTTATATATTTCGTTAAATGTTAAATAGATGGATAAATATATAGCACCCGATCCCGCAAGTAGCATACCGATTCGGTAACCGAATATATATATTCCCGAGGTGAAACCCACGGCTTCTTTGCTGACTATTTCCGTTCTAAAAGCACTTAATATAGTATCTTGTATAGCACTAAAAAAAGATATAATTAAAGCTGTAATACCGAATAGTAAAAGATCGTTTTTGAGATTTATAAGGCTTAGAAAATATGTAGATAATACTAATGAAATACTAATTAAACAAATCCAAGATAGTCTATGCCCAAATATTTTATCTAAATATTTAATTCGAACCGTATCGAAAATCGGAGCTAAAACAAAATTAATAGAGTAGGGCAATGTTATAAAAGCAAATATACCGATTGTTTGAAGCGGAATATTCTCGCTGGCAAGCCAATAATTTAAAGTGTTGCCGCTAATCATTATATTAAAGCCGCTAATAAAACCGAGTAACCAGATAATAAATAAACGAGAAGTAGGTAGCATAAAAATTTTTAGAATATATCGTATAAATAGATTATAATAGTCCATAACATATATAGAACCTAGAATAATTATTGCACTCTTTTTTATTAATTGCTACATTTCATGAAAATTAATTACCGTTAATCTTCATGTTTAAAAAAAATTTTGCTCTTAAAATTCCCTTATTACTCTTATTAATTCTAATAATGCTAGTAATTATTGCAGGTTTTTTTGTAAGTAATTATAAAATGCATCATAATATTAAGTATATTCTAGATATTAGCGGATATAGCTCAAAAAAGCTGTATAGCGATATGCGGGAAAGTAAATTATATTTTGATTTAGCATTAGAACGGTTAAATGATAAGCCGTTATCCCAAAAAGATAAAATGCAACTAGAAAAAATTTGCTCTTTTCATATGGAAGAGGGAATGCAGCGTTTAGAGGTTGCCAAAAGTTATGATTGTTTGCTGCAGCTTTATAACGATAATGATGCTACTTTGCCTGAGCAATATAAAGCAATTAAAAACGGTAGTTACGGTTTAGATACCTTATATACTAAAAGGGCTGCAATTAATTTAGCAAAGTTAATTATCCTAGGTTATGAAAAAGAAGTAAAAGAATTATTAAATATAAAAGAAGATAATGATTTTTTAAAATATTATAGCGGTTATACAAAGGATGAAATTTCTTTTTTAAATCACCTAATATCTCTTAATATACCAAAGCTTACCGCTAGATGTTTATATAGGCGGAGTTTAATTCATTTACTCGGTAAATCATCATTTAACGAAGAAAATATAGAATATGATTATAACCTTGCGGCAGAAGAAATTCAAAATGTGATTAAGCTAACCGAAATTAAGCAAGATAATATAGTTGATATAGCCTTAACTATTAATGATAAGTTTGCAGCCCATGCTGCAGCCGTTATTTCTTCTAGCTTATTAAATAGCGATTTAGATAGTTTTTATAGATTTCATGTCGTAATGAATCCAAACGATCCCGTTACTAAAAAATCAATGGAAAAATTAGCTTCTATGAAGTATATACGAGATTACTCCATAGATTTTACACCATTTCCAAATAGTTTATTAGATCATGATTTAGTAAATAAAAAAATGAAATTTTCGGGTACTTGGCCTTTGCTAATAATGTATAAACTATATTTTGATCAACTATTTCCTAATATTGAGTCTATTTTATATCTTGATTCGGATATCATAGTACTGCGTGATTTAAATTTTTTCAAAAAAATAGATATGAAAGATTATATTACTGCCGGTAGTATGGATACGGCTGTTACATACGGTGTTCTAGAAGTAGAAAACGAATGTAATAGAAATATGGATAATTCTTATAAAAATGCCGGTGTCATATTTTTCAATTTAAAAAATATGAGAGAAAAATCCGGTAAAAATATGCTTTTAGAAGCATTGCAAAGCTCTAAATGTAAATTCCTTTTTCCGGAGCAAGATTTATTAAATGTAGCGTTTCATGATTATATGTATCCTTTATCTATGAGATGGAATTTTTGTACACATTTTGATAGTAAAAGTCCTTATTTTTCTTATTTTATTTTACATTATGCGGGTCGTAAGCCATGGATTCCGTCTATACAAGAATTATGGCAAACAGATCCTGAAAAAATAAGTGATATTAATAAATATTATTGGCGATATAGAGAAATAACCCCTTGGGGAAATAAAGATTTTAATTGACTTTAAGCCTCAAGAGATTTAAAAGTTTAATTTAACTTTTGTGCAAGGTTACAATAATAAATGTTACCGCCTAAAAACTTCTTTGAAAAGATCGGGGAAATAGTTTGGCCAATAAAAAGGGAAGAGCTGAAGCTTTTTATGCCTATGGCATTGATGATGTTATGTATCCTTTTTAATTTTGGTGCATTGCGTTCTATTAAAGATAGTTTGGTAGTACCTTCTATGGGAGCAGAGATTATCAGCTTCTTGAAACTATGGTTAGTATTACCTTCTTGCGTTATTTTCACGGTACTTTACGTTAAGCTTAGCAATAGATTCAATTTCGAATATATCTTCTATATTATAGTCGGTAGTTTCTTATTATTTTTCCTCACATTTGCTTATATCATTTATCCGAATCAGGAAATTTATCATCCTAACGATGAAATAATAAATAATCTAACAGCACATTATCCTAATTTCAAATGGTTTATAAAGATAGCTGGTAAGTGGAGCTATGCACTCATGTATATTTTCTCGGAATTATGGAGTGCGGTGGTAATAAATTTAATGTTTTGGCAGTTTGCTAATCATATTTTTGATACCTCTAAAGCAAAAAGATTTTATCCAGTTCTTGGAATGGTCGGTAATATCGGTCTTATATTAGCCGGTAGCGTGCTTATTATTTTCTCAAGCGGACAAAATATTATTGAGTCTGAATTATTACTTGATTCCGTTAGTTCATCCCCCGAGACTGCTTTAATGTTAAAGCCTGTTATGTCAATTATCGTTGCGGCAGGAATAATTTCTATGTGTCTATTTAGAGTAATAAATAAATTTATTCTAATGGATTCCGTAACCGTTTTAGATATGAAAAAAGTAACTGCTAAAACGAAGACTAAGCTTTCGGTAACTGAAAGTATTAAATTGGTAACGAGTTCAAAATATATAGGACGCATCGCTCTATTGATAATCTGCTACGGGTTATTGATCAATATCGTAGAAGGACCGTGGAAAGCAAAGTTAAAAGAATTATATCCAAGCACTATAGATTATGTTCATTTTATGGGTAGATTTAATATTTGGATGGGTATATCGTGTGTTACTTTTATGATAATAGGAAGTAATATTCTTCGCAGACTTGGCTGGCTTGTTTCTGCGTTATTAACCCCTATCATGCTGTCTATTACCGGATTACTATTCTTTGTTTTCATAATTTTTATTGAAGAAGTAGGGGCATGTTTCGGCGATTTTAATCTCTTATATGCAGCAGTAATCGTTGGAGCAATTCAAAATATACTCAGTAAATCTTCAAAATATTCATTATTCGATTCAACAAAAGAAATGGCATATATTCCTTTGTCACTTGAGCTTAGAACTAAGGGAAAAGCTGCCGTAGAGGTAATAGGTACTAAATTCGGTAAGTCGCTTGGTGCATTTATTCAATCCTTAATATTTATAATTATTCCAACTGCTACTTTTGATTCAATTATAGTATATTTATTGGTAATTTTTATAGTTATGGTGAGTTTATGGATTTGGGATGTCGTAAAATTAAATAAAGAATATACGGAGTTGTGTAAGTAGGGGATTACGTAATTGCCAGCAACTATAGGCATTGTTGCGTAGGTCAGCTCCATCACTGTCATCCCGTGATTTATTCGGCGTTGTTGCATGGCTCGGTTTTCCCACTGTCATCCCGTGATTTATTCACGGGATCCAGTTAAAAATATCAATAATATTGATATTTTTAGTTGTAATTCTGGATCTAGTTCCCAAGCCACGGTATGACATCGTACACGTCCAAGCCATACAACAACACTGGACAAGCAACTAGATGACACCAATAATAAAAAAACATATGAAAAGAACTCTTAAAATAATATTATTTACAATCGTCTTTATTGTATTTGCATATACCGGATTATGGTTTGCCGTTTTAGTGTCTTTGTCGAATTCTATAAATGAGAAATATGCAGATACTTATATCGATGTAGGAAATTCTGAGCAGTATTTTATTAAATTCTCCAAGGTTAAACCTTACGGTTTTCCTTTTAAATGGGGTGTTTCGCTAGTTGATTGGCAAGAGGAAAGCATTAACAGGCAAATCGAATTTCATTCTCCTATAAATATTGGTTACGATCTACTGAAACAAACTTTATTTGTAAGTCTTTCAGGGGAAGCATTAGGAAGATTTAAACCGGTTGAGCGGGGCTTTGGAGCAAAATTTTACAATGATAGTCTGTTACTAACGGCACGTATGCCGCTATGTTTTGAGTTAATAAAAATTTTAGGTGATAAGGAAAGGTTATTTGAAGTTATAAATTTTATAGAAGATATTAAATTTACTTCCGGTAAGGTAGAAATTTTTGATTTAGTTGATAATAAAAAATTATATGAAGAAGATCATACGGCACTTAGCGTATTTTTAGATAAAAATAAATATTATGTAAGCGTGCAGGATTTCCTTGATAATATACCTAGAAAACTTGAAATTAATTACGATACCGAAATAACTCAAAGTAACCTTGAAGATAGGATAATACCGGCAGGGCTGTTATTATATAGATTAGCGTGGTATAAGGATTTTAAATTTTCCGGAAATCTTGCGATAACAACCGATAGCAAGAGCTTTAAAGACCTTACTAAAGATTTGAATATCAAGATTAATAATGCGAAAGTAAGCAGTAATAACTTTGAGGGTAATATTAATTTACTATATAAAGGAAGCTTAGACGGTTTCGGCAATAATAAAGTTCATCTTGTTATTGACTCGCAGGTTAATCCAAAACAAAGTTTTATATCCGGTATATTAGAAGGCATAAAAAAATATTACGATAAACAAGCATATTTGCTTAAAATGATGAATAACGAAATATATGAAAATCTAAACGGTGAAGTTATCAATATTTTAAGTACCGATTCGCAATTTGATTTTAGTAGTTTAGAAGACCGAGAATATGATTTAAATTTAAATATAAATTTAGTAACTGAAAACAACAATTTAACTAGAGTACAGATAAATAGTTTAAGTTTATATTCAAAACAATCAGGGTTTAATATCACGAATGAAACTATAGTAAATATACTTAAAAATTCTTATAGTAAGGGTGCGATTATAATAAATAATTATGATAAAATAATCGATGTTTTAAGTCCGTATATATATGGAGCAGGTAAATTTAAAAATTTTTCGGAAGAAAGCAAAGAAGTATATAATAGCGGTTTAAAAACATTTCTAAAGACGATTTCCGATCATCCTAATTCTTCCAATTTAATTGATGTTAGCATTGATTACGAGCTTGATTTATCAGACCTAAATAAAACAAAAATAGGCACTATAGACGATATAAATAAAATTATCCCGTTATATTATTTGTCTTTATATCAAGCGGCAGTAAAAAAAGTTAAAGTAGGCGAGAATGTAAAAGAAAAAATAATCGAATTAATACCTGATTTTAAAGAATATCAGAAAGTATTAAAAGAATGTATGTTGCCTGGTTTTCAGGAAGTTGAAGAGATTATTAAATAATGGATATTATAGTAAAAATACAGCAAGATTTAAAAGACGAAATTACTAGGCTAAATAACCTAATTATCAGTTGTTTAAAAAGTGACGAAGAACGCATAGAAACTGTAGGTAAATATTTATTAGAAGCAGGCGGTAAAAGAATCAGACCGTTATTAACTATAATTACCGCTAAAATGTTTGACTATATAGGTGATAGCCATATAAAGCTTGCAAGTGCTGTAGAGTTTATTCATACGGCAACGCTACTGCACGATGATGTAGTCGATGACAGTACACTCCGAAGATTTAAGCCCACTGCTAACGTCATTTGGGGAAGTAAAACGAGTATTTTAGTCGGTGATTTTCTTTTTAGCCAATCTTTTAAGTTAATGGTAGCTTCAGGCTCTATTAATGCTATGAATGTTTTAGCTAGAGCTTCTGCAATCATTTCGGAGGGGGAAGTAGTGCAGCTAGTTAAGTTAAATGAGCGTCGCATTATAACTATAGAAGAATACCGGCAGATAGTTCAATCCAAAACTGCCGAGTTATTTGGTGCTTCATGTGCAGTCGGAGCAATTATAGCAGGGCAAAGCGAAGCTATCTCCGATAATATGCAGGATTTTGGTAGGTTGCTTGGTACTATATTTCAGGTTATAGATGATCTACTTGATTATTTGGGTAATGATGAGCAGGTAGGAAAAAATATCGGTGATGATTTCCTAGAAGGTAAGGTTACGTTACCGTTAATTTTTCTTTGTGATAAATTAGCAAAAGATGAGCTGCTACAGCTTGAAAAAATGATTAAAAGCGATAAACGTACGAAAGAGGAATTTATAAAAATACGTGATTTGATGATCAAATATGAAATTAATAATGAAATTAATAACTATTTAAGCAGCCTTAAAGCCGAGGCAAACGAGTCACTAAATAAAATTCCGCTTCAAAACATCTATAAAGAATATTTATTTTCTATTATAGGGTTTATTTTAGATCGTTCTTATTGATATGTTATTTCCACGTAGGTATGGCATTGTTGCGTGGATCGAAAAACGCCCTCGGTGTCATACCGTGGCTTGTCCACGGTATCCAGAAAAACAACTAAAAATATCAATTTTATTGATATTTTTAACTGGATCCCGTGAATAAATCACGGGATGACAGAGATGGAATAATCCACGCAGCCAACGCTGTAATTTCCTTGCAATGACAAATATAGTAGTAATTTTTAAAATTTAAATATAAGATAAAAATAAAAACAGGTATCAAATATGGAATATGCGTTATTGATTTTTAGTATTATAGCGATTTTAATCATAATTCAGATGGTTAAGGTCGTGCCTCAGCAAGAAGCTTGGGTAGTAGAAAAATTAGGTAAGTTTGATAAAGTGTTACAACCCGGGTTAAATTTACTGATTCCGGTAATTCAAAGAGTTGCGTATAAACACACTTTGAAAGAAGAAGCGATAGACGTCAACGCCCAAACCGCTATTTCAAACGATAACGTAACATTATCTATCGATGGTGTATTATACGTTAAAATCATTGACCCGACCGCTGCATCTTACGGTGTTAATAATCCTTATTATGCAATCACTCAGCTTGCTCAGACTACCATGCGTTCAGAGATCGGTAAATTGCCTTTGGATAGAACTTTTGAGGAGCGGGAAACTTTAAATGTGGCAATTGTAGCAGCTATTAATCAAGCATCCATGAATTGGGGTATACAATGTATGCGTTATGAGATTAAAGATATCCAGCCGCCGCAATCTATTCTTAAAGCTATGGAATTGCAGGTAGCCGCAGAGCGTCAAAAACGTGCTCAAATTTTAGAGTCCGAGGGTAATAGACAAGCAAAAATTAACCATGCAGAGGGTGAGAAAGCCCAAGTTGTTCTAAATTCGGAAGCATCTTACACCGATCAAGTAAATAGAGCAAAAGGTGAGGCGGAAGCGATCGGTTTAGTTGCGACTGCTACGGCGAAAAGTATTGAGACTATAGCGGAAGCCGTCCAAAAAACGGGCGGCACTGATGCGGTATCACTTAAAATAGCCGAACAATATATTAATGCGTTTAGTAATTTAGCTAAAGACACTAATACTGTAATTTTACCGGCAAACCTTTCAGAACCTAGTAGTTTTGTAACAGGAGCGTTAAGTATATTTAACCAATTAAAAGTTACTACGGAAAAGAAAATAAATAAGTAAAAATTTACGAAGATTTATTATTGTAATAGTGAGTAGTTTTATATATCATATCAGATTATTAATTGATAAAAGGTAAAAATATGACGAAAAGTGAAAATATCCAGGTATTCGTCGGTAAAGAGGCACCGGACTTTACGGCTCCGACTATTATGCCTAATAATAATATCGAAGAGATTAATCTTCGTAATTATGCTAAGGGGCATAAATTAGTATTGTTTTTCTATCCGCTTGATTTTACTTTTGTTTGTCCGTCGGAAATTATAGCATTTAATAATAAACTCGGTGAGTTTACTGAAAGACACACTAAAGTAGTAGCAGTTAGCGTTGATTCGCATTTCAGTCACTTGGCTTGGAAAAATACTCCTCATAATAAAGGGGGGCTTGGTCAAGTTCAATTCCCGATGGTTTCCGATATCAAAAAAGAAATTTCTTCAATGTATAACGTACTTAATGATGGCGGTATTTCATTGCGCGGTACTTTTTTAATCGACGAAGATTTTATCGTGCGTCACATGCTAGTTAACGACTTACCTATCGGGCGTGATATCAATTATACCTTAAAAGTAATCGATGCGTTAGCTCACAATCAAAAACACGGTGAAGTTTGTCCTGCTGGTTGGCATAAAGGTGAAGAAGCAATAACACCGTCTCATGAGGGGATTGCACATTATTTAAGTTCGCATGCCGATAAACTTTAATTATGTACCCTATGTCATTCCTGCGAAAGCAGGAATCCAGTATTAACAAGCGTAAGCGTAGTTAATTTTAAAACTAATAATGGAATTTATTGAACTTTTTTTCTGGATTCCCGCTTTTGCGGGAATGACATAAATACCATCATATAATACTAACTATGCTAAAAGAATTGTTCTCTTCCTCTAATTCTAAAACATCTTACGATCTTGAAACAATCAATATTTTACGGCTTATTAGAAGTGAGAATGTCGGTCCTAAAACTTTTTATAGTTTAATAAAGTTATTCGGTGACGCAACAAATGCTATTGAGCATATAGGTGAATTTTCTTTAAGAGGAGGAAGTTCAAAAGCAATTAAGGTTTTTAGTAAAAGCGACGCAGAAAAAGAAATAGAGCTTCTTGAAAAAAATAATGCGAAACTTATCACTTATAAATCTCCGCAATATTCAAAATTATTGTTTGAAATTTATGATCCCCCGCCTATATTAAGTTACAAAGGTAATATAGAATTACTAAATCATAATAGATGTGTTGCGATAGTAGGGGCAAGGAATGCTTCTGCAAACGGACGGAGTTTTGCCCATAAAATTGCAAGCGACCTTATAGAACAGGGTTATATAACCGTTTCAGGGCTAGCAAGAGGCATAGATAGTAGCGTGCATCAAGCATCTACAAGCAAAACTATCGGCGTTATTGCGGGCGGTATTGACCATATATATCCGCCGGAAAATAAAAAATTATTTGAAAGTTTAGCTCTTGATGGTTTAATAATAGCAGAACTGCCTATTGGTTCTACACCGCTTGGCAAACATTTCCCGCAGCGTAATAGGATAATTTCCGGACTCTCTTTAGGTACTGTGGTAATAGAAGCAAGCTTAAAATCGGGTTCTTTAATTACTGCAAGATTTGCCCTTGAACAAAACAGGGAAATATTTGCCGTTCCGGGCTTTCCGTTAGACCCAAGATGCCAAGGTACAAATAAGCTAATTAAAGAAGGTGCATATCTAGTAGAGTCGGTGGAGAATATTGTAGCTAATTTACCGCAGCATGAAAAATTTGTACAAAAAAATGAAAGCTTAGTTAAAGATTTTATAGAGCTAGATGTTAATTTTAAAAAAGTAAATGCGGGTTATATGAAAGAACCTACACAAAACGAACGTGCTAAAATTATAAGCTTATTGTCGGCAGTACCTATAGATTTTGATTATTTGGAAAAAGAAACGCAATTACCTCTTCCTATTTTATATATTATAATATTAGAATTAGAGCTTGCAGGTAAAGTAATTCGTCATCCGGGTAATAGAATCTCATTAATAAATAATAACCATAGATGAAATTAGTAATAGTAGAATCGCCGGCAAAGGCAAAAACAATAAATAAATATTTAGGTAACGAGTTTAAGGTTATTGCTTCATTCGGTCATATTAGAGATCTGCCTTCTAAAAAAGGTTCAGTGCTGCCTGATGAGAATTTTGCAATGAAATATGACATTTCGGAAAAGGCTGGTAAATATGTCGAGGCAATAGTTAAAGATGCCAAGAACGCCGAAGTCGTGTATCTCGCTACCGATCCCGATCGTGAGGGTGAATCTATTTCATGGCATGTTGCAGAGGTAATTAAAGAGCAAAATAAGGTCAAGTCTGATGATTTTTTTAAGAGAGTAGCATTTAACGAAATTACCAAAAAAGCCATTACTTATGCCGTTGAAAATCCTAGAAAACTCGATGGTAATTTAGTAAATGCCCAGCAAGCAAGAAGAGCTTTGGACTATTTGGTAGGCTTTACCCTTTCGCCTATTTTATGGCGTAAGCTGCCCGGTTGTAAGTCGGCCGGTCGCGTGCAGTCCGTAGCCTTGCGTTTAATTTGTGAGCGTGAAGATGAGATAGAGCGTTTTAAATCGGAAGAATATTGGGATATTAGCCTTAAAATGCTAAATAGCAATAATGAACAATTTTCTGCTAAATTAACGCATGTAAACGATCAAAAGTTAGAAAAATTCTCGATTACTAACGAAAAAGAGGCGAAGGATTTAACAGATAAGCTTAAATCTCAAAATTTCCATGTTGATAAGATAGAAAAAAAGCAGCAAAAACGTCAACCGCAACCACCGTTTATTACGTCATCATTACAGCAAGAAGCAGCAAGGAAATTAGGTTTTAGTGCTAAGAAAACGATGCAAATATCTCAAAAGCTTTATGAGGGCGTGGATATCGGTAAGGAAACTATCGGGCTTATTACTTATATGAGAACCGACGGTGTTACTTTAGCAAACGATGCGATAGATGAAATACGTAAGTTAATAAACAAAGATTACGGCGATAAATATTTGCCGAGCAGTCCCCGTATTTACAAATCAAAAGTAAAAAACGCACAAGAAGCTCACGAAGCTATAAGACCGACAAATATCACCTATACTCCCGAAAATTTAAAAGAAAAGCTAGAGAAAGATTACCATAAGCTGTATGAATTAATTTGGAAAAGGACTATAGCCTGCCAAATGGAAAATGTTATAATGGATTTGGTAACGGCAAGTTTAGCATCGGAAAATAAGGAATATTTGGCAAGAGCGAACGGTTCTACCATAGCATTTGACGGGTTTTATAAAGTTTATCGTGAAAGCTTAGACGATGAGAAAGAAGAAGAGAATAAAATGCTGCCTCCTTTAAAAGATCAAGAGCCGCTTAAAACTAAGGAAGTTATTCCGAATCAGCATTTTACGGAAGCTACGCCGAGATATTCGGAAGCAAGCTTAGTTAAAAAACTCGAGGAGCTTGGGATCGGTCGTCCTTCGACTTATGCCAGTATTTTATCGGTACTTCAAGATCGCAAATACGTTACCTTAGAGAAAAAGCGTTTTATGCCGGAGGAACTAGGGCGTTTAGTAACGGTATTCCTAGTCGGCTTTTTCAAGAAATACGTTGAATATGATTTTACGGCAGGGCTTGAAAACGAATTAGACGAGATAGCAGCCGGCAAACTTGACTGGAAGTCTGCTTTAAGTAATTTTTGGGGTGGGTTTAATAGTAATGTCGAGTCGGTAAACGAGCAGAAAATAACCGAAATTATTAGCTATGTACAAGAAGCGTTAGATTATCATTTATTCGGTGAAAATAAAGAATCTAAAAAATGTCCTTCTTGTAAAACCGGCGAGCTTAGTTTAAAGCTGGGAAAATTCGGTGCGTTTTTAGCATGTAGTAATTATCCCGAATGTACTTTTAGGAAATCTATCGTTAGCGGTAATGATAATAATGAGGCTGACGGTGAAGTACAAGCTATAGCAAATGAAAATAAAATATTAGGTAAGGATAAAGATGGAGTAGAAATATATTTAAAGAAAGGGCCTTACGGACCTTATGTCCAACTTGGTGAGCAAACAGATAGCAAGATAAAGCCAAAACGTGCAACGCTGCCTCTTGGTTTAAATCAAAACGATATTACGCTTGATACGGCTTTAAAGCTGTTAAGCTTGCCGCTTAAGATCGGTCTTCACAAAGATAGTGGTGAAGAAATTCAAGTAGGAAACGGTAAGTTCGGTCCTTATATAAAATATATGGGTAAATTTATTTCCATACCGAAAAAATATGATTTTCTGAATTTAGGTTTAGAAGACGCAATGAAGCTTATTGAGGATAATAAAGCGAAGTTAGAGAAGAAACAGGGGGGGTAATGTCGCTATGGGTCAAAAAAGTTTTCTATGTCATACCGTGGCTTGTCCACGGTATCCAGAAAAAATATTTAATAAAATAAACATATAAAAAACTAAATTTTTTATATGTTTTACTGGATCCCGTGAATAAATCACGGGATGACAGTAGTAAAACCGATCCACGCAATGACGATAGCACGAAACACTAAAAAATAAGTAAAAATGAAAAAAGTTATAACACGATTTGCTCCGTCGCCGACCGGTATGTTACATGTCGGGAATATTAGGGCAGCACTGCTTAATTGGCTATATGCAAAGAAGCATAACGGGCAGTTTATCTTAAGGTTTGATGATACGGATTTGGAACGTAGCAAGCAAGAATATAAAGATGCTATCGAAAAAGATCTGAAGTTTTTAAACCTTAACTGGGATCAAACATTTAATCAGTTAAGTCGTTTAAGTAGATATGATGAAATTAAAAAGCTATTATTAGACAAAAAAAGATTATATGCCTGCTATGAGACGCCGGAAGAGTTAGAGCTAAAGCGTAAATTTCAGCTTTCTAAAGGATTGCCGCCGATTTATGACCGAGCTGCTTTAAATTTAACCGAAGAGCAAATCCGGCAATATATAGAGCAGGGCAGAAAACCCCATTATAGATTTTTGGTGAATCACGATCCTATTACTTGGCATGATATGATCAAAGATGAAGTTAAGTATGAAGGCAAAGCTTTAAGCGATCCGATAGTGATAAGAGCAGACGGTAGTATGACTTATATGCTATGTTCGGTTGCTGATGATATAGATTACGATATTACCCATATTATCAGAGGGGAAGATCATGTTAGCAATACTGCTATTCAAATTCAGATGTTCGAGGCTTTAAATAGCCTGACACCCACATTTGGGCATTTAAGTTTAATAACTAGTAAAGACGAAAAAATTTCTAAGAGAGTAGGGGGGTTTGAGATTAATACCCTTAGAGAAGAAATAGGCTTAGAGGCGATGGCAATTGCTAGTTTTTTTAGCTTACTTGGTTCATCGGCACAAATTATGCCTTATAAAAATATGGATGAATTAGTAAAAAACTTTGACATAAGTAGTTTTTCGAAAAGCCCAACTATTTACCAGCCGGAAGATTTAGCAAGACTAAATCATAAATTACTGATAAGTTTAGATTTTGAAGACATAAAAGATCGTCTTAAAGAAATAGGTGCGGATTATATTGATGAAAATTTTTGGTTGTCCGTAAGACCGAATTTACAAAAATTATCGGATGCAAAAGAATGGTGGGAAGTTTGCCATAAAACCCCAAATGTGCAAAATCTGAATTTAGATAAAGAATATTTAAAGCAAGCAGCTGAGCTGTTACCCGAAGGCAAAATAACAACCGAAACATGGGGAGTATGGACTAAAAAGCTAGCTTCTGTAACAAATAGAAAAGGTAAAGAGTTGTTTTTACCGCTGCGTCTTGCCTTAACCGGTAGAGAATCAGGACCGGAAATTTCCAAGGTATTGCCTTTGATAGATAGGGAAGAGATAGTGAAGCGTTTGACTAATTGTCATCCCGTGGCTTGACTGGCGTTGTTGCATGGTTCTGGATGTCATTCCCGCCTACGCGGGAATGACATTGAGAGGTTTTGCCCAGCCGTACAACAAAGCCTATGGTCGCTCGCAATGACGTACTAACTACAAACCTATTGCAACGATATACCATTTATGGTAGAACCGACGGCAAAAATAAAAAAAATTATATTCATGAAAATATTAATTCTCGGTGTTACAGGCATGCTTGGTAATAGCATGTTTAGGTTCTTAAGTAATGATAAAAAACTTGATGTTTATGCAACTGCTCGCAGCAATTCGGCTTATGCTCATTTTTCAAAAGATTTATCAGATAAACTTATTACAAATGTAGATGTAGAGAATCATGATTCGTTAGTTGAAGTATTGAATAAAGTAAAGCCTGATGTAGTGATAAATTGTATAGGGCTAGTTAAGCAGATAGCTGACGCAAATGAGCCGTTAAAAGCATTACCGATTAATAGCTTATTACCGCATAGGCTTGCAAGGTTATGTGAGCTTGCTAAAGCTCGCTTCATACATATCAGTACCGATTGCGTGTTTTCAGGCAAGAAAGGTAATTATAAAGAAAATGACTTTTCCGATTGTTATGATTTGTATGGGCGTTCTAAATATCTTGGTGAGGTGGACTATCCCCACGCTATTACGCTGCGTACTTCAATTATAGGTCACGAGCTTGGCGGCAATAGAAGCTTAATTAATTGGTTTTTAAGTTCGGAAGGATCGGTAAAGGGTTTTGAGAAAGCTATTTACTCAGGTTTCCCGACAGTAGAGCTTGCGAGAATAATAAAGGATTTCGTACTGCCTAATAAAGAGCTACACGGACTTTATCATGTTGCATCAAGCCCGATTAATAAGTTAGAATTAATAAAACTAGTAGCAGAAATATATAAGAAAGAAATAGAGATTATACCGTCGGATGAGCTTGTAATAGATCGCTCACTAGATGCTACCCGTTTTAATGAAGTAACGGGATATACACCGCCAAAGTGGCGGGAGCTTGTAAAACGTATGTGCGAGTTCGGGTGATGAACTTGTCATCCCGTGGCTTGTCCGGCGTTGTTGCATGGCTCGGAAGAATTAGAAGAGTTAGAAGAGAGTAAAAAAAGAGTTATTGTAAGGAAGGAAAGAAAGAAAGAAAGAAAAAAAAAGTGTTTGAAAAGGATAGGTAGTTGCGTTATTAAGAAGATATG
>DYDX01000052.1 GCA_020404425.1 Rickettsia endosymbiont of Pyrocoelia pectoralis | reverse complement strand
CTTTCTTCAGGTTTAATTTCTTTGTCATAAAACTCCTTTATGTAAATTTTTAAAATATAGATAAGTTGCAAATTTAACTATTTGCAACTCCTTTTTTTATATACTTACAACTTACACAGACTTTATGACATACTCAAATTTAATAGTAGGGAGGCAAGCTACTCGCCCCCGTCCTTACTTAATTAATCGCTCATACATCATGCTCCATGTTCATTAACCCGGCTAAAAAAAGCTCATCATTATTATTATTAGTAGTTGCTTCGTGAGAGCTTAGCTTACTATCTACGGCAGCTTGCAGCAATTTTTTATAATTTAAAAGCTCCTTGTCATAAATTTCCTCTGCCTTATTTATTATAGTATCGTGACTCATCCCGCTTTGTTGTTCTTCATACTTCTTTTTTGCTATTGCTTTATTTTCTTCATATAATTTATTTTCCTTATGTAAAGATTCTTTTGTAATTTTTATTGCAGCTTTATATTTTTTTATAGCTTCACTATACTCTCCTTGATTGTATAACTTATTACCTTCTACATTTAAAGCTTCTGCTTTTTGCTCTACTATAATCTTATTTCTTGTCAAATATTCGTTAATTGTTTTTAACGTTGCGTCATTTACTCTATTAGTCGAAGGATTAAGGTATGTAAGAGTGAAATTAGTTTTTAATGCTTCAGCTAATTCTTTTGCTCCGGTTTCACTTATATAGTTATATTCAAGATTAAGCCATGTAAGAGTAGAATTAGTTTTTAGGGCTGCTGCTAATTCTTTTGCTCCGCTATAGCTTATATTGTTTTTTCCAAGATTAAGTGATTTAAGAGTAGAATTGGTTTTTAATGCTAATGCTGTTACTCCGATATCACTTATTTTATTGTCATTAAGATCAAGAAATATAAGAGCAGAATTAGTTTTTAGGACTGTTGCTAGTTCTT
The DNA here is from genome assembly GCA_020404425.1 of Rickettsia endosymbiont of Pyrocoelia pectoralis. Classification (GTDB taxonomy): domain Bacteria; phylum Pseudomonadota; class Alphaproteobacteria; order Rickettsiales; family Rickettsiaceae; genus Rickettsia. The sequence goes on along the minus strand of DYDX01000052.1, from coordinate 18,779 downwards.
TTGCTCCGATATCACTTATTTTATTCCATCCAAGATCAAGAGATACAAGAGTAGAGTTATTTTTAGCATTATTGCTAATTCTTTTATTCCGGTATCACCTATATTGTTACTAGTAAGAATAAACTTTGTAAGGGTAGAATTAATTTTTAATGCTGTTGCTAACTCTGCTGCTCCGATGTCGTCTATGCCAATACAATTAAGATTAAGCGATATAAGAGTAGAGTTAGCTTTTAGCATTGAAGCTAATGCTGGTGCTGTAAACTGGTAATCCTCCCAAATTTAATCGCAATAGAGAGTAGAGAGTTAAGCTGCGAGAGCTAATTTTTGTATTGGTGTTATACCCCCTATAGCCATATTTGGTCTTTCATTATTATATGACCAAAGCCATTGAGTGACAAGATCTTGTGCTTCTTGTATACTACCAAATAAATACTGGTTCAACCAATCATATCTTACAGTCCTATTATATCTTTCAATATATGCATTTTGCTGAGGCCTGCCTAGCTGAATAAATAGTAACTTGATATTGTTCTCCTTTGCCCACTTGTTCAATAACTTACTTATATATTCAGGTCCATTATCACAGCGTATAGATTTTGGCTTACCTCGCCATTCTATAATTTGATCTAGTGACCTTATAACTCGGTTCTGTCGCATCTAGCAAAAATTACAGAAAATGGTAACGGCGTTATGCGGGGTTCAAAGCCAAATTTGAGCTAATTTTTGCTAGATGCGACAGAACCATTTAGTGCTAATATGTTAAATTATATCATATATAATATTATCTTGCCCCTGTACAGCGAGATTCTGATCATGGGTAGAATTATTAAAATCGTCTGTTCCTACTTCTAGGTTACTCCACACCTTATGATTTGATATATCTAACTGATGTCCGGTCATAATTGCTTTTGAATGCATTAGATTTTCTAACACCTGATCATTAGCAACAATAGCAGTGGCAAGCCGCAGAGGGGTCAAGGAGAGATCATTTTGAACATGAATATCCACTTCACTATTACTACACAATAATTTTGCTATATCCATATGATGGTATTGTAGTGCTAAATGCAAAGCATTATCGCCTACATCATTTACTGTATTTATATTACATCCTGCATCTAGCAATAATTTTACAGTATTTATATGATTATGCTTTGTTGCAATATGTAATGCAGACTGGGCATCATCATTTTTTATATCCAAATTAATATTAGGATTAGTAATAAGTAGTTTTATTATTTTTTCATTAGGTTCTTCGGATAGTATAGCACAAATTAAAGGAGTATTACCACCGTTAACACGAATATTGGGATCAGCACCATTGTTAATTAGCTTTTCTACTACTGAATCATGACTTTCTTGAGCGGCAATATATAAAGGAGTTTCTCCCTTAATATTAACTAGGTTTACTTCAGCCTTATTTTCTATTAGCTTTTCTACTACTGAAACATGACCTTCTTGAGCGGCAACATATAAAGGAGAGAATTTGTCATTATTAACTTTATTTACGTCTACGCTATATTCTTTAAGAAATTCTACTATATCAATTTTATTGACCGATGCAGCGCTAAAAAGTAGGCTTATGTCAAATGTCTTAATATCATCTATATCTACCCCGCTCTTATGAATAATATCTATATATTGCTTTAATTTATCATGATTCTGATCTTCAATGTTATTGCTTAAATATATTGCTATACCCAAAGCTAGATTTTTTGCTTCATTATTACTAAATTCAATTTTTACTTCATCTGATTCCTTAAAATTAGATTTAAAATACCCTAACTCCTTAACTTTTTTAAATGCTATATTATTTTCAATTTCTTTAATATTTTCAGCAATAAAATCGGTAAATACTACAGTTAAATCATTAGTATGGTTGAATTTTTTAATAATATCATTTAAAGTTTTTGATTTTAAAGTGCGGGCACTTTTTAAGTGAATTGTATCTTCTTTATTAGATGCCGGATTGAAATTAAATGTTGAGGTTTGAAAATTATATTTTTGCTCTTCAACCCACCTAGTATAAATATCTTTTTGTGGGTTTTTTAAGTAGTTTGTGATTGATTTTATGGTGGTATAGTCGTATAATGTTGATATAGCAGCATTTTTAGAGTTAACATAAGTAATTAAAGTATTGTTTTTGCCTAAAATATGCGCTACTTTATTACTAGACCCGCCATAACAAGACCATAAATGCCATTCTGCGACCAATTCTTGTTTGCCCGTACGCTGAAGCAAAATCTCTTTCAAGTCTTTTAAAAAACTCTCAGTTTTATAATTAGTTATATTTATATAATGCTGCTTTTCCTCATCTGAATTGCCATGAACATTAATATCAACACGTAAGTTCTCTGCAAGAGTTACACCTTGAAGCTTCTCTCTAATTAAATCTAATGTTATATTCATTTTTCCATCACCGATACATAATACCTCGTCCGCCTTAAGAACTTTTCTAAGATCATTAGGTATTAATAGATCATCAGCAATAATCATAATTAATTTAATTGGGGTTTTTGACATATAACAACCTGTATTAATTTTACTTTAATTTAAAATAAGCATTGCGATTCATAAAAAAACCATAAAATATGGTCCTTGTATATTTAATAAGGATATTATACAAGTTTTTTTAAAAGTCAAGAGGGCATCGTCAAGTTAAGAGGGATGTAAATTAAGTATAAAGCAAATGCAGGGAATGATTTATAGAATAGCAGTAACCATTTATTTCTAAATTATACCGCTATGCATATTACTCAAGCCCCGAAGAGACATCGTTTTCCAGCAAGCATTATCAGTCATGCAGTATGGTTATATCATCGTTTTAATAGTAGCTACCGAGATGTTCAAGAACAGATGGCATATCGAGGTATTATTTTGAGGGTTCTGTCGCATCTAGCAAAAATTAGCTCAAATTTGGCTTTGAACCCCGCATAACGCCGTTACCATTTTCTGTAATTTTTGCTAGATGCGACAGAACCGGAATTAGTATAACCATTAAACCTATCGATAAAATTAATACTAAGCTTGCTAATAATATGTTCTTCAGCTATTTCCGTTTGCTTTAAATAGCTATTATCTGAAATTTTTATTAGGCTCTCACTGCTTAGATGCTCTAAATTACCTGCTCCTCGCTTAAGAAATTTAATTTTTTCACATTCGCTTGCTATCACATCAAAAAAGTAAAATATTCTTAGAGAATTAATAACATCTATTGTAGATAAAATTTTATTCAAAATAAAGCCGTCTACTAATTCGTCAATAGTAGAAATATCGATTTTTTGCAGGTCAATACCGCTTCTAGAAGATAGTTCAAGGGTTATCTCAGCAAGGCTACAAGATCCGAATTTGCCGTTAACCCAATGTCCTTTTTCCCATAAATGATTATCGCTCCAAATATTACCGTGTGGCCATGCAGGGTAGGGGCGTGCGCCCCAAGTCCATAAAAACATTTCTTCTATATATTCTTGCGTTTGCCAATATTCTATAATCGGTAATCCTCCCATTTTTAATCGCAGTAGAGAGTAGAGAGTTAAGCTGCCAAAGCTAATTTTTGTATTGGCGTTATACCACCTATATCCATGTTTGGTCTTTCATTATTATAAGACCAAAGCCATTTAGTGGCAAGATCTTGTGCCTCTTGTATATTATAAAATAAATGCTGATTTAGCCAATCGTATCTTACAGTTCTATTATATCTTTCAATATATGCATTTTGCTGAGGCTCGCCTGGCTGAATAAATAGTAACGTGATATTTTTCTCTTTTGCCCACTTGTTCAGTAATTTACTTATATATTCAGGTCCATTATCACAGCGTATAGATTTTGGCTTACCTCGCCATTCTATAATTTGATCTAGTGACCTTATGACTCTGCCCGCCGGCAATGAAAAGTCAACCTCAATGCCAAGACCCTCCCTATTAAAGTCATCAATCACATTAAATAAACGATATTTTCTTCCATTCTCTAAACTATCTTGCATAAAGTCCATAGACCAACAATCATTTATTGTATTAGGTACTATAAGCTTCTCAGGTTTCTCGCGCATTAGTCTTCTCTTAGGCTTTATTCTCATATTAAGTGCTAGTTCCTTATATATCCTGTATACACGTTTATGATTCCAGCCAAAACCTTTGATATTACGTAAATATAAAAAACAAAGACCAAAGCCCCAGTTCTTTTGATTGCATGTTAAATGCATTAGCCAATGAGCTATAACATCATCCTCAGATGATAGCTTCTGCTTATATCTATAGCAGGTTTCGCTGACACCAAATATCTTACATACGCTCCTTATAGAAATATCTTTTTCTTCAGATATTATTTTAGCCATCTCGCACCTTTGAGATGGCTTCCTTACTTTTTTTCAAGTACTTCCTTTAATATATCAGCTCTTAGCCTTTCCTCAGCATACATCTTTTTAAGGCGGGTATTTTCCGATTCTAACTCCTTTAGCCTAGTAATCATCGGTAAATCCATACCTCCAAACTTTGATCTCCATTTATAAAATGTTGCTGATGATATTTTGTGTTCTCTTAATATAGATGATACAGGCATCCCACCGCTAGCCTGCTTTAAGATAGACATGATTTGGCTATCACTGTGTTTTGATATTGTCATTTATAGAACCTCCCTTTTTATTTCTAGAAAATTCTACTCCTTTTGTCGATTGTTTTTGGGGAGGATTACCAGGTTAATTTAAGGAATCTATAGTTGATAATATTAAATATTAGGACTATATAAGATTTACAATTTTACAAAATTTGGAACATCTGAAACCTATGGCGAAAGTTCATAAGCCTCAAAACCCTTGAAAAGACTGGCGAGAGTGACGGGACTCGAACCCGCGACCTTCTGCGTGACAGGCAGACGCTCTAACCAACTGAGCTACACCCCCATTTTACCTAACGGTATCTTGAAGAGACAACAAATTATATATAACAATTCTTTTAATCGTGCAAGGATAAAATATTTTATTTTTGTTTTTTGCTTAAATTACCTCCCTTTTACACAGTTAAGTTCAAACCTAAAAGTAATTATCATCAATTTACTGCACCACTATTAGTTGAGCCTCTAAAAATTATTATACTTTTTTAGGATTTTTAACCTAGTACTAAATCTATATGAAAGAAATCCTACTTATTAACAATATTAAGAGGCTAACATGACTAAATCATACGTTATTAAACCGGCTGCTCCTTTCGAACGCTTAAAATCTTTTAACGCTTTTCCTGATATTGCCCTAAGACGTGCTATCATTATGCAGGCAGTAATTGATTCAACTAATACCTCTTTAAGAAAAGAAGCTAAGAAAGCAGAATATAATTCGAAAAATTGGATTTTTGAGGATAACGAAAATTTTACCAATATATGCTTAGAAGTAGGAGTTGAACCTTCTTGGGTCAAAGCAATTACCAAAGAGCTAATAACATTACAACATAATAAATTGCCTCTTAAAGTTAAACCTACTAAAAAACTAATCTCAAAAGCTGTCAAGAAGAAATTTATTTTGTAATAGAACTTGAAATTACGTTAAATATAAATTAATTGTATAGGTGTTACGTAGTAACGCCTATATTTTAATTATTCAAGTTATAAGGTTTTATTTATGAGTATTTCAGTTTCAGGTCAACATATTTCTATTGGTAACAATTTACAAGAATATTCAAAAGAAAGAGCCACGCAAGTTATAAAAAAATATTTTGCCGATATAATAAATGCGGATATACATTTTTCTAAAGAAGGAATAAATTTCAAATGTGATATTATAGTAAAATACGGTTCCGGTAAGCATAATATAATAAAAAGCAATGATAGCTGCAGTGATATATATGTTGCGTTCGATAAAGCTATGGTAAAGCTTGAGAAACAACTTAGAAAATATAAATCAAAATTTAAAAATCATCATACTGGCAAAGTAAAGATTTCCGAAATTGCTTTTGAGGGTACAAAATACGTTATTAGTCCTAAAGACGATGAAGAAAATACGGAGGATAACGATAATCCGGCAATTATTGCCGAGAAGCCCGTAGAAATATTAAAATTATCCGTAAAAGATGCGGTAATGAAAATGGACCTAGAAGATTTACCGGCAGTAGTGTTTAAAAATATCAATAATGATCGTATAAATATAGTTTATTATCGTAAAGACGGTAATATTTCTTGGGTAGATTATAATCAATGATTAACATTCCCTACAAAGGAATAATACCTAAAATCGATGAAGAAGTATATATTGCCCCAAACGCTTCGTTAATAGGGGATGTTGAAATCGGCAAAGGTTCGAGTATTTGGTTTAATACCGTCCTTAGAGGTGACGTCGAATCGATAAAAATAGGAAATAACACGAACGTACAAGACGGCAGCGTAATTCATACTTCAAGATTTAACGGACCGGTAGAGATCGGAAATAACGTTACTATCGGTCACCTTGCTTTAATTCATGCCTGCCGAATTCATAATAATGCATTTATCGGTATGCGTAGCATGATAATGGACTATGCAGTAATAGAAGAATATGCTTTTGTTGCAGCAGGAAGCCTTATACCGCCCAAGAAGATAATTAAATCCCGAGAATTATGGATGGGTTCTCCTGCAAAATTTATCAGGCACTTAACCGATCAAGATATAGAACATATGCAAGATAACGTAACAAATTATGTAAAGCTTGCATACAGATATATGGGACTTTAACAAAATAGCTTTAAAATTATTTTGTTAACAGTCCCATAATAGACGAAGCTCAATTTGGAAAAGAGCAAGGAGTCTGTAAGCCGAGGAGCGGAGCGTACTATAGTACGTGAGCATCCGAAGACTTACAAAGACGACGACGCCAATTTTTCAAATTCAGCGAGTATACACCTACTTAAAAAACTCAGGTTTAAATAATATAAAACTTTCTTGAGCAGAGCTAGGCAGCGGCGTTAAATTATATTGCGGATCAAAAGCATTACCGTAAATTTTTTCTATATTTTTAAGAGAATTAGGGGATTTTAAAGCTAATAATATAGATTTTAAAATAGTAAAAATTGCTATATACGGATCGGTCTCAGGGGAGGATAAACGATGTTCTAAACGCTTAGGATGGGAATTTGGCGTTCTTACGGCGACGCTTCTATTATTCCCGCCATACGATACATGGGTTGGAGCCATAAATCCTTTCATTACACGTAAGTAATCTATACTACGGGGCATAAAAGCTAGTAAAGTATCAAGCATGTAATGACAAATACCTTGGGCTGCTAAAGTAATATAGTCAACATATTCATTATCAAAATTGATATGAAAATGCATACTATTGCCGTAATCGTTCAAAAACGGCTTAGGAGAGAAGTCTATATGACCGTTTAGTTGTTTTGCTATTTTGGCTAGGGTAATTTTAACATCCAATATTTTTTTTATATATTTTATCAAATCTTTAGAAGGAGGAAGATCTATTTCAAATTGGTTATTACCTTTTTCTTTCCTGATTTCCGATATTTTAAATCTGGATAAATATTTTCGTGCAAGTATTTCAAACTTCGCTATATCAATATTCGGGCTTAAATAAAATTCTATTTCTACACCGATAATAGGGATTAAATTATATTCTCTCTGAAATTGTTCTATTATTTTTTGTAATTGCTTGGTTTTTTGTAAATTATTAGCTATGGTGTTAATAAAATTATTATAGGATACTTGCATGGAGGAACTAATAAACAGATTGGTTTATTATAAAATTTTTGATAAAACATTCAAGGATTCTAGTCATAAATATATTAAAAAAAATAAAATAAATGAAGCGGAAATAATAAAAAATTATAAATCTATTACGAATTACTTCCAAGTATCTGATATTCTCGTTTTAAAGCAAATACACGGCACTAAAATTATTGATGCCGATGATGATATAGTTGTCACAGTTGAAGCAGATGGAAGCGTTACAACTAAGAAAAATTTAGTTTTAGCAATACAAACAGCCGATTGTGTACCTATTTTACTTGCAAGCGGTGACGGTAAAGTAATCGGAGCGGCACATGCAGGTTGGAAAGGAGCTTTAAACGATATTGTGAATAATATCGTAACTAAAATGATTGAAAAAGGAGCAACAGATTTAAAGGCAGTAATAGGTCCTTGTATAGCCCAAGAATCCTATGAGGTAGATAGCGAATATTATCAAACTTTTTTAGATAAGGATATTGATAGCAAACAATTTTTTATAGATTCTAAAAGAGAAAATCATTATATGTTTGATTTGCCCGGGTTTGTAGAATTAAAGCTTAAACAAGCCGGAGTTCAAGATATTAAGAACATTAATGAAGATACTTATGCAAACCCGTTAAAATATCCGAGTAAAAGACGTTCATATCACTTGCAAGAGGAGTATGATGAAAATATACTATCAGCAATTATAATAAAGTGATATACTCGTTTAATTTGAAAAATTGGCAGCGTTGTTTTTTGCTTTTAATCCTCACGTACTATAGTACGCTGCGGTTAAAAGCTTCAAAACGCCTTGCTCTTTTCCAAATTAAACTTCGTCTATCAACTTTATTAACTAACTTTTTATTTATACTATGCATCAAGATAAATCTTACTATCAAATAGTTTACGAACCAAACGAGATTTTTAAAAAACAAGCAGAGCATATAGAAATAGTTGACGATAATATAAGAACGATTGTCGATAAGATGCTTAAAACACTGCATATAGAAAGGGCAGTGGGGCTTGGTGCGAATATGGTTGGTGTATTAAAACGTATAGTAGTAATTGACTTACACGAAAATAATAAATCCTCGCCGATCATTCTTATTAATCCGGAAATAACTTATTCTTCAGAAGAAAAGCAAACTTTTGTTGAGAGATCCTTATCATTCCCTGGAATTGAAGCCTCTGTTACTAGACCAAAAGCAATAAAGGTGAATTATCTTGATTATGACGGTAATAAACAAGAATTAGCAGCAGAGGGCTTTTTGGCAACGGTTATTCAGCATGAAGTAGATTATTTAAACGGTAAAACCTTTTTAGATCATCTATCCAAACTAAAACGTGATACTTTACTTAAAAAAATGCTGAAACATATTAAATTACACCCGCCTCATATGCATGGCAGTGGTTGCAGGCATTAAAAAGTGGATCGGTTTTCCATCATTGCGAGAAAATTACGGCTTTGTTGCATGGATACCAGAGTCGTCATTGCGAGGAGACTTCGCTACGTGGCAATCCAGAAAAAACAATAAAAAAATGCTATAAATTAGCATTTTTTTCTTCCTTGCTTCGTCGAATTACTGCGTAATTCTTCTTGCAATGACGGAGAAACCAATCCATGCAACAATACCTTCGCCCGCTTGTAATGACGATTCAGTATACTCCGAATAAATGAAGAGTTGGTAGACGAAGCTCAATTTGGAAAAGAGCAAGGAGTCTGTAAGCCGAGGAGCGGAGCGTATACTTAATACGTGAGCATCCAAGGACTTACAAAGACGACGTAGCCAATTTTTCAAATTCAGCGAGTATATCCTAATCATATAAATTAAGATTAGCAACTCCCATACTATCGATTATTTCTTTTTCATATTGTTGTAACGAAAATAAACATGAAGCAAAATCATTTATTTGATTTACATAAATATCGGTTGGAACATTTGAAGCTTTGAAAGATTCTTGAGCAATTTTGTTAGCAATAGCTATCTTTGTAAGCTTAAAATTACTTTCAAATAAAGGAGGTTTATATTCCAATAATTTCTTAAAGAAAGGGGATATTAATTTTTCGTTATTTACTGTACTATCATTATTTACTAAATTTATTAATATCTTTTCGTTTTCTATTTTTTTATTTGGATATAAATAAGGTTCCAATTCTTTATCTTTTAAAATATCAAATCTATAATCGGCTATCCAGTCCAATGTACTGCGGAAAAAATCTTTACCGTTCCAGTCTTTTACATAAAAATTAAGTTTCTTATTTTGATCGTAATTTTGTAAAAGATTAGTTAAGCTGTTATTCCCAAGTTCTAGAAGCCAATGCAGAAATGAACATGCATAAACCGTTGAAGAACTTAAATCTTGTTGCATTAACCCTGTAATATCTATCTTATCTTGATATTTAAATATCTCCGTAACTACTTCCTGACATTTTGAAATATAATTTTTAATAATAGAACTATTTATTTGATCCTTTTTTAAAATAGTAATTAAATCACATAGTTTTATTATAGAATTATCGGCAAATTTAGTAAAAGCTTCCGAAGATAAATTACTAGCATCTTCTATAATACTTTTTAAGCATTCTGAATAATTATTATTTTGTAATATTATATGTCTTTATCTTATTCATTTGTATTCCTAAAGGAATTAAAACTTTAGCTAATTCTTTTTTCTGTTCTAAATTTAAATGTCCTTCTTCCATCGCTACATCAAAAGCATTTCTAGTAAGTTTTTTCTCGTCTTCTATAAGCTCAGGATGTTTATTTAATAAATCTTTAAGCTCTTCTACAGCCCCACCCCATGCAAGCCACTGAGCCGTACTATTACCATTATCGTCTCTTCCATCCCAAATAGTATTATCATAATTTTTTATTTTACTATATGCAGTTTTTTAATATATTTACTCTATCTCTTAATTGCTCTTGAGAAGTTGAAGTTAAAGATAATACAGAATTCATAAAACATAAAGCTTCTAAAGCATTAACATTTGTTGCTGCACAAGGTGATTCAGTACCATTAAAATTTAGTCTAAAAACAATATTTCCTCGCTCATTTACATTATCTTTTGTTATTGCTCTAACGGCTTCAGTAAATTTAAATTCGTTTATAAATTGAAAAAGTATAGTCATAGAATTTATATTAAAATACTCTGAAATATACAACTTATTTAGTAATTTTCAAGGAGGTATTAAATATTTAAAAAATATTTAATACCATGGTGCAAGAGCTAGATTCACTTTAATTCCATTAACGGTAATATCAGCTTCGTTGTTAGCCAAATATTTCTCTTCTCTAATGAGGGCAATGGCTTTGTTTTGATAGCTTGAACATATAACGCCGACCGATTCGTTGCCAGCAAGTATTTCCTGATCTTTGGTGAGTGAAGATAAATCTTCATTTGCGGTAATTTTGTATATTTTTCTTCTTATAACTCCTTGATATTTAGCTCTTGAGATAACTTCCTGCCCAACATAGCAGCCTTTATCGAAACTAATTGCATTTAATTCCTCAGCTCCGTACATATTCGGAATAGATTTGTCTGGAATTAAATCCTCGACTCCGTCTATTATTGCAAAGTTATATTTATCCTCAAGGTACATTGTCACCCCGTGGCTTGACCACGGGGTCCAGTCTTCTTTATTTTTTTTCTGGATACCGTGGAGGGGCCACGGTATGACATCGAGCTTGTTTATTGAACGAAAACCAAGCTTAGAATATCTCGGATCACGAACCGTAACTAACGAATCTATATCTAATTGCCGGTGTGAGTAGATAATTTTATACTCTTCACCACAATCTATTATCTCTATTTTAGAACGTAGCTTATAAAAATTAAGGTGATTTATCAAAGCTTCTTTACTAGTTTCATCTACATCAATATAAATTTCTTGCGGCGAATGAACATACACAAAGAAATCAAACAAATATCTACCTTGATTGTTAAGCAAATAAGTATAACAATAACTACTCTTACAAATATCGTTAGTGACTAGATTCTGTAAGAATTTCACCGCATCCCCGCCTATGATCTTAATAATCGTTCTATTATTCAAAATTTCGTACATAATTATAATTATTGACTTTATATGTTGCTAACTACTATACTTTAAATTTATATAAATTAAACTTAAATAAATCATGCGATGTTCATCTTACTGCAGTGCTTCTGAATATAAGATGAGTGATCTAGTTACTAATTTAAAAAAGATTGGACTTGAACCTCAACATTTTGACGATGTTTTATATATTCGGAAAGAGATAAATAAAGATTCCGATTCTATAGATATATTCTTTTTTCCCTTTGGTTGTGTAACTATTTGGGGAGGGGACGAAATTCAAGAAAAAATAATTTTAAACGATATTGATTTAGTAACGGTAAATAAACTCAAAGAACCCGTATCCGATTATATTTATTTTGAATATGATGCAGAATCGGAAAAAACTTTTATTGACGAAGAGAAAAATAAAATAGTTTTAGCCGATAAATCCGTTTTTGTTAAGCTTTCTATTTCCCACGCACTTGCCCAGTCGGTTAAGCTAAGCGTACTTGAGCAATCCGTTAGCAACTTAATATCCCAAACTACTCCTATACAGCAAGAACTTGCAAGAACCGGTAGCGTATCACTTTCTAAAAAAGAGATACTGCAACAAATAGGTATATTATTTAGCGAGCGTTACTCTATTAGTCTGCATAGCGATATATTTGATACTCCCGAATTTTTTTGGCGTCGTCCGAGTTATGAGCCTTTATATCTTATGACCGCCGAGTTCCAAGATATTGAAATACGGCAGAATATAATGAATCATCGCCTTAATATGATTCATGAGTTGCTTGACATTCTCTCAAACGATCTTAATTATAAGCATTCTACTAAGCTAGAGTGGATCATTATTATTCTAATAGGTTTGGAAGTAGTGTTATCGTTATCTCATACCAATCTTTTCCTCAAAATCATAGGAGCTTTATAAATAGCTTCTATGCACATTATCGATAATCAAAAAACGTTAGAAGAATTTTGTAAGAAACTATCCAAATCAAGCTATTTAAGCATAGATACCGAATTTGAACGTCGTTATACTTATTACGCTAAGCTTAGTATCATTCAAGTTAAAGCAGAAAATTATTGCTATATAATAGATGCTTTAAGCAATCTTGATCTTAATATTTTTAATCAGCTTCTCATTGATAAAAATATAATTAAAATATTTCATGCTCCTCGTGAAGATTTAGAGATTTTCTATAATTTATTTAAAATACTGCCCTCTAACGTTTTCGATATACAAATTGCAGCTAATATTTGCGGATTCGGCAAACAATTAAGCTATGATGATCTTTGTTATAACATGTTTGGCATCACAATTGATAAAACCCATCAAAAATCTAATTGGTTAAAACGTCCTATTGATCAGGATATGCTAGATTATGCGTTACTGGATGTAGAATATTTAGAAGCTATATATAGAAAATTAAATAAGATAATTTTAGATAATAATTTGCTTGATAAATATCAAGAAATGCTACAGCCTTTGCTTAATATTAACAGCTACAATGTAAAACCCCAAGATGCTTGGAAAAAAATCCGGTTTAGAACGGATGATAAAAATTTTATTAGTAAATTACAAACACTTGCAGCCTATCGTGAAGAAAATGCACAAAGTTTAAATATCCCTCGAAAACATTTTATTTTAGACGAAGATATAATAAAACTTTGTAAATATATGCCTATAACAGATAAAGATTTTAAAAAGCTACATATTAAAAGCAAATATTTATATAAACAAAAATATAAAGATGAGATAGTGAAGCTTTTTGAAGGAGATTATAACATTTCTTTTAATGATTAAAAAATATGCAAAAGATTATTTTTAATAAACAAAAAGATTTTATCTCTATCATAGCACCGGCATCAGGATGTCCGAATGCACAGGATAAATTGAATCAAGCCATTGAGTTACTGAATTCATACGGGTTTAAAACTTTAGTAGACGATAAAATATTTACTCAAGATGAATTACCTTTTTTTGCTGCTCCGAAAAATGAAAGGCTTAGGATGTTTAAAGAAGCCATGGAAAATGAACAGGTTAGGATAATTTGGACTTTTCATGGAGGATATGGTTGCGGTGAATTTATCAAAGATTGTTTTAATATAGAAAAAAAAGGCGATAAAATTTTAATAGGTTATAGCGATATTACCGTTTTGCATGCATTACTAAATCAACACTATAATAGCCTTACTATTCACGGTTCTGTTCTAACATCTTTATTACCTCCTACTAATCAAGATATTAAACCTATAATAGATATTCTTGAAGGGAAAAAAGGCGAAATACAGCTCACACCTATAAACAAAATCAGTAATTCCATCATAGAAGGTAAAATAATCGGTGGAAATTTAAAGGTTTTTGCTACATTAATCGGAACTTCTATTAAGTTCCAAAAAGGCAATATATTGTTGCTTGAAGATGTTAACGAAAAAGGCTACGCTATACACCGTGATTTAATGCATTTAAAAAATGCCGGTATATTTGAAAATATAGAGGCAGTAATCTTCGGTGATTTTACTAAAGGGGATGAGTATGTAGAGCAAAGTATAGAAAGCTTCTGCTTAAAGCATATTCCCGATATTGAAACTTACAAAGCAATAGGGATAGGTCACACTCAGGTAAATTATCCAATTATTATGAATCATGAAGTGACTATAAGCGGTAATATTTTAAAATTTACTAGTCCTTTTGAAATTATAAAAAGCTAATGATAAATACTATCAAAATAGGCACAAGAAAAAGCAAACTCGCTTTAATCCAAACTAATTTAGTTATAAAGCAAATTAACCGGCACTTTCCTAATATTAGTTGTGAAATAGTCCCGATTATTACTAGCGGTGATTTAATCCAAAATAAACCTTTATATGACATAGGCGGTAAAGCCTTATTCTTAAAAGAAATAGAGCAGGCATTACTTGATAAAAAAATTGATTTGGCAGTGCATTCTTTAAAAGACGTTCCGGGGATAATACCCGAAGATTTAAGCATCGCAGCCGTTTTAGAGCAAGAAGATTCAAGAGATGTTTTTGTCTGTATGACACATAAATCTATAGAGGAGTTGCCGCAAAATGCCGTAATAGGAACTTCATCGGTACGCCGAAAATTATGTATCCAAAGAATCAGACCGGATTTAAAAGTAGTGATGTTTAGAGGTAACGTTGATTCTAGGATAAACAAATTAATTAATAAAGAAGTTGATGCCACCGTGCTTGCATATGCGGGGCTTAAAAGGCTGGGGGCATTTAATCCGCAATATTGTCATTTAATAAAATACTCGCAGATGTTGCCATGTATAGGGCAGGGGGTTATTGGAATCGAAGCT
This sequence comes from Rickettsia endosymbiont of Pyrocoelia pectoralis, assembly GCA_020404425.1. Classification (GTDB taxonomy): domain Bacteria; phylum Pseudomonadota; class Alphaproteobacteria; order Rickettsiales; family Rickettsiaceae; genus Rickettsia. The sequence continues at coordinate 3,727 of DYDX01000052.1, read as the reverse complement.
CGCAAAAACGATCATTTTATGCTGGAAATCTGCAAGCAGATTAATCATCTGCCGACCTTTGAGTTAATAAAACCCGGAAGAGCCTTTTTAGAATATCTAGATGCCAATTGCCGCACGCCTATAGGTGCGTATTCAAGATATTTAGATGAAATAAAGAGTTATGATACGAAGATCAACTTGGAAAAGAGCGGGGAGTCTGTGAGCCGAGGAGCGGAGCGTACTATAGTACGTGAGCATCCGAAGGTTTACAAAGACGACACAGCCAATTTTTCAAGTTCATCGAGTATACAAACGGATTTTATGCTAGGTGACCTTGAAGGCAACGTAACCTTTCATACGGAAATATCTAATACAAAAACCTCCACGGAATCAGGAATACAAGCCGCCAAAATAATGTTGAGCAAATTAAGTTCTATCTCTGGACAATTAGATATTTAGGGAGTATACTCCTTAAATATCCGATATTTGGGGAATATACTCCTTAAATATCTAATATTTGAGGAGCATTATCATGGCAATACATAGGTTTTTAGATTTAGAATTACCAAAAGGTCAATCCTGTTTTTTATGGGGAGCACGTAAAACCGGAAAATCCACATATTTAAAACAGCGTTTCCCGAATAGCTTATACATAGATTTATTACAAGCCGATATATATAAAGCCTACCTTGAACATCCGGAACGCTTAAGAGAAGAGCTTAGAACAAAAAGCGAAATATCAACTATTATTATTGATGAAGTACAAAAAATTCCTCCGTTATTGGATGAGGTTCATCACTTAATAGAGTCAAATAAATCTTTACAATTTATTCTTTGCGGTTCAAGTGCCAGGCGATTAAGATTTACCGGAGCTAATTTACTTGGCGGAAGAGCTTGGAGATACATGTTTGTACCTCTATGTTATCCCGAGCTAAAAGAACTTAATTGGCATAAGATTTTTAATCATGGTTTAATACCTGATCATTATATTGCATCAAAGAATATCCATAAATATCTTGCATCCTATTTATACGACTATATTTTACCCGAAGTACAGTTTGAAGCGAATTTAAGAAAACGGGAAGCATTTGCAAGATTTCTTGAGATTATAGGCATTTCAAACGGTGAGATGATAAATTATAGTAATATTGCCAGAGATTGCGGTGTTGATGCCAAAACCGTTAGAACATATTTTGAAATATTGGAAGATATGTATTTAGGATATCCTTTATATCCGTATCGATCACGTAGTAAAAGGCAGATTATTACCGAAATGCCTAAATTTTATTTGTTTGATACTGCACTTGCAAATTATCTAAGGAAATATGAATATCAAGAAATGATAGGGGTTGATGCCGGTAGAGCTTTTGAGCATTATGTGTTTTTAGAGCTAATTGCTTATAAATATCTAAACGATAAAAGAGATGAGCTAGCTTATTGGCGTACTAAAGAAGGGTATGAAGTTGATTTTATATTTCAAGGTAATGCTATTGAGGTCAAAATATCTTCTTTTATACAAAAAAATCATTTAAAAGGTTTGCTAGAATTTAGTAAAGATAGCGATTTTAAACTTCATGTAGTTTCTTTGGAAAAAACAAGCCGAATAACTAACATTGATGATAAAGAAATAACTATTTGGTCTATTCAAGATTTTTTAGAGGCTCTTTGGAGTAATAAAATATGGAAGTAGGACGGATTTTGAAACTAGGCATAGAAAAAGATAGATTGACAATTTAGTGATTTTTTTATATGAAGAAACTATATAATTTAAAATATGATTAAAAATGAAAGGATTATTAACAAAATTTATTGATAATACTCCTATGTATTTTAAAGGTCAAAAAGAGCCTTTGTCTTTTAAAGAAGCAATAGAAAAGCTATGTAATGGGCAGTCTCCGGATGAAAAACAAGAGCAACTTTTAAATTCTTTAAAAGCTTATATTGAAAGCAGAGCTACCGATGAAGATAAAAAAGTAGTAGCTCATTTTCATAATTGGGCAATTAGTATTCATAATTCTAATTTAATACCTCCTGAAGGTGCTGCATGGCCGAATAATATTGTTTATAAGATTCTACAAGAACTTCGCAACTCAAATTCAACTGATGGATTAACTTCTGAAGAAGTGTTAATGTTATTTATGTTAGAAGGTATTAATGCAAGAAAAATCAGTGAAGGAGAAACTCCCGGAACAAACTTTATTAGTACTATTCTTCTTAATCAAGTGCTAAAATCTGCAAACTTTGAAGATAAAAAAATACAAGAATTTATTAGTAAATACGGTTTAGATAATGAATTAGTCAAGCAATATAACTCTTTTATAAAAAGCTATGATAATATTAGATATTCTGAAAACTCAGTGATTAATATTTTATCATCTAAAAAATTGCTAGAGTTAGAACACCGAAAAAATCCAGAAACAGGAGCAAATGCTTATAAACCTAAGGAAGAATTGAATACAAAGTTTTTAAAAGAATTTTCTTCTGAAGAAATTTCTAAAATGTCTTCAGAATTAATAGAATCTTTAAAAAATCAAGCCGATAGTTTCAAAAAATTAATGCCAAATTTAGAAAGCGGTGAAATTTCTAAGGCTGAATTAGTGGTTTTATGGGATATATCAGAATATTTAGAAAAGGAAATATTAGCATTAAAAATAGCTAATACGCATATACCTATAGAAGGATTAGATAAGCTTTTAAACGATCCATTTATCAAAGAAATTACTACACGAAATGAGATAGGAAATTATCCTGTAGCTAAAGAACGAGCAGAAGATTTTACAATGATTAACCCGGTACTAGAATTATTTCAACAAGAAGAAATTCATGAAATTAGTATATTAGGCAGTGAAGTAAATATAATAAATTGATGATCAATAAAGGTTTTAAACTATGCTTAACTGGTTTTATGGTAACTCAGCTATTGTTAAAGATAGGTCAGATGAAATAGAAAAAATGCTTAGGTTGTTTCCTGAGCTTAGTGAAACAGAAAAGCAAAACAGGCTTGATGTTAAGCTTATGAGGGATACCGATATAGAAGACAATAAAAAATCTATCCTAGCAGCAATAATCAATCAGCTACAAGAAATTAAACCAAATGATCCTTATATTTTATTTGATCTTCAAAATTATAAACAAGTCCATTTAGGTAACATGATATTTTCTAACTTTTCTTCTGATTGGGCATTGCATATGTTTTTAATCCTGTCTAAATTTCACCAAGAACGGTTTATATTATTTAATAAAAATGAATATGGAATAAAAATATTTCAAGGTAGTAAAATAGATGACCTCGATAATATAAAAAATATAGAGACTGAAAAAGAATATGGGTACTCAGTTTATAATATTAAAGTTGCCGGTTTAGAATCTGCTGAATATATTTTAAATGTCAGTAATATTAAAAGCTTGGATTTTAATAAGTCAGTTGCCGTTGTTGGAGGAAATCTTAAATTTAATTATCAAGGAGTACCGTTTTCTATTATTGCAGAGAATGTAGAAAATATAGGTTTTGATTTAAGAGCCGCCTCTACTTTTCAAGAGATATTTGCAAAGATGTTTTCATATTTCCGTTTTTCTATGAAAATATATGATGTGGAAAATAGTCATATTATAGGAGGAAAAGATACCAGCGGAAATTATGAATATGTTAATAATACCAATACAACCGGACATTTAGATAAATTTCAGGATAATGAGGTTGGATTTTATAAAGCTCCGAACGGTAATTGTTTTTTAAATGATCAGTCGG
>DYDX01000051.1 GCA_020404425.1 Rickettsia endosymbiont of Pyrocoelia pectoralis | reverse complement strand
TTTTTCTTTCTTTCTTTCTTTCCTTCCTTACAATAACTCTTTTTTTACTCTCTTCTAACTCTTCTAATTCTTCCGAGCCATGCAACAACGCCGGCTTGTCCACGGGATGACAGCGAAGAAACTGATCCACGCAACAACGTCCTTCGTTCCTCGCAATGACGACTCTGGTATCCACGCAACAACGCCGCCACGGGATGACACCGAGTGCGTTTTTTGATCCATGCAACAACACCAATACTATGAGGAAAGTGATAAGGGGGTGAACCCCCTTAATTATTTAGAGATGTGTAGAGAATCTTAAATGGAAATGTTGTGTATCGTCGTATTTTTTCTTCTTAACAGGGAAGCCCCAATCCATTCTAATCGGTGCAAAACGTGTTACCCAAATAAAGCCGAAACCAACGGATGCCCTAAGTGATTTATCGTTATAGAATCCGTTTGGAGTTTGGTATTGCTTTTTATTTAGACCTACACCCCATACGCTTCCTAAATCCATAAATACGGCACCTGTCAGGTTAAACTCTTCAGGTACGGGAGTCGGGAAGTTAAGCTCGGTTGAGACTGTATAATATCTTTCACCGCCAAGTCCTTCGTTGGTATTTTTTTCACGAGGTCCGACACCGCCGCTTGCAAAGCCTCTTAAACTATAATCACCTAAATTAAAGCGATCGGAAATTCTAATTACTTTCCCTCCAAGAGCCGCAATATCACCGGCAGAAGCTGACACTTTTAAAGTATATTTATTACGTATGAAAGAAGTATAATGCTTACCTTCAATTTCATGTTTTAAATATTTATTATCACCGCCAACCCCTGCAAATTCCTGAGTACCTCTTAATAAATAACCGTTCTTTGGAACAATTCTACTATCCGTTTGATCGTAAGTAATAGTGTGACCTATAGCAGAAGTAATAAACTTACCCATCTGCTCTTGCAGGAATATTGAACTTGCCGGAGTAGGGGCGCTTAAAACATCACGTTTGAGTAAATAGTCTATTTCATGACCTAAATCTTCTTTAATTTCATAGCCTAAAGTAGTTTTACCTCCAACCGAACGTAATTTATAGCTTTGATCGGTTTGGGAAAGAACACTTTGACCGCGTCCGGTATTATTTATAAACCCGTTTATGCCAAGTGATAAATCACGATCGAATAAATGAGGTTCGGTAATACCGCCGTAATAGCTAGTACTGTTTTTACTTACTTGGACACCGGCGTTAAGTATTTTGCCTGTGCCGACTAAGTTACGTTCTAAGAAAGAGAACCGCCCAAATACTCCGCCGGCAGTATTATAGCCTAAATCAATACCGATAGAGGAGGTAGATTTTTCATCCACTTCAACATTAACGTCATATTTATCTTTAGCTTTTGTCGGTGCAAAGTTGATTGCTATTTTTTCGAAATAATCTAAATTTCTAAGGTTACGTTCGCCTTTTTCAATATATGTACGATTAAGTATATCGCCTTCTTCAACCTTAAACTCTCTTCTGATTACATGATCTTCGGTTTTAAGATTGTTTATAATATTAAATTTATTTATGTAAACTTTATCGGCTTTTTCGATAATAAATTTAATATCGGCAGTATGATCGGAATTTTTTACTATATCAGGGTAAACGTTAACTGCCGGATAACCTGCCGCTCCGAAATAATCCCCGATTTTTTCAGAAATATTTTCAACTGTTTTCATGTTGAAAACACTGCCTTTTTTAATTTTAACAATTTTGTTAACCGGAGTTATATCAATATTTGTTAGTTTATTATCGATTGTAACGTTACCGAAATTATATTTACTTCCTTCTTCTACCGAATAAGTAAGGGTAAAATATTCTTTGGTGTTATTAAGTTCAGCCGATACCGAAATTACTCTAAAATCTGCAAAACCTACAGATTGATAAAACTCTCTTAGTAATTCCTTATCATATTCAATACGATCAGGTTCATAAGTGTCGTTGCTTTCTAAAAAGCGAAACCAACGGGATTCTTTAGTTAGAACAATAGATTTTAGTTCGGCATCGGAATAATTTTCATTACCGCTAAAATATATATGTTTGATAGCGGTTTTCGGTCCTTCGGCAATATCAAAAATAACCTTAACTCTATTATTGGCTAAATTCTCGACTTTAGGAGTCACTATAGTGGAAAAACGACCGCTACGTTTATAAATTTCCGATATTTTCTTTGCATCTAATTCGATTTTAGCTTGGCTAAGAGATTCACCTGATACGGTATAGATTTCTCTGGCTAGCATATTAGTTTTTAACTTGGAATTACCGGTAAATACTACACTACTTATGAAAGGAGTCTCAGTGACGTTAACGATTAAATTACCGTCATTACCCATATGTAAATTTATATTTTTGAACAGCGAAGTTGCATATAAACGCTTTACTGCCTCATCTTCCTTATAGGAATTATAAGACTCTCCGACTTTCAGTTTTAAATAACTTTCAATAGTAGAACGCTCAACCCTATGATTACCTTCTATAGTTATTTTTCGAATTGTCGTATCGGCAAGTAGAATATTGCAATAAAAAACCGTTAATGTTAAAATTATTAATTTGATAAATGACCTGATTTTCACTTAAAACCTTCTCTAAGATTTAATATAAATTTATAAGTATAAACGTCCACTATAGTAGATAATATTATTGAGAGCAAGCAAATCTATATCTTAAAAAAATAAATTTCTTACATCATTTGAAACGGAAATAATAATTAGAAAAATTATTATTACTACACCTAGTTGTAATAAGATATTTTTAGCTTTAGTGCTTGGTAATCTTCCTGTAATTCCCTCATATGTTATAAATACTAGGTGACCGCCGTCAAGTATCGGTATAGGTAATAAATTAAGTAGTCCTAAATTAACCGACAGCATTGCTATAAAAAATAAATACATCTCTATTCCTTGTTCTATAGACTTCCCCGATTCTTTAGCAATAGCTACCGGTCCGCCTAGATCACTCAAAGAACGCTTTCCTACAAACATTTGCGATATTGCTTTTAACGTTAAAACCGAGATATCTATAGTATCGTTAGTTGCTTCAAACAAGCTTTCTAAAATCCCTGTCCTGGTATGAATAAATTCATTTTTAGCTATAATCCCGATACGCAATGTTTTCTTTGTTTTTTCATTAGCTATTGATATTTCTTCAGGGGTTATAGTAACTAAAAATTCTTCATTTTTTCGCTCTATTAATAAATCGGAAGGGTATAGACCGTTCGTTAGTATTTCTTTTTGTATATCGGCAAAATCTTTTACAGACTTATTATTAACTTTGATAATTTTATCGCCCTCTCTTAATCCTACTTTTTCGGCAGGCGATGAAGCAACTACCTCGTCTATTACTGGCGGGATTTCTGTTTTTCCGAAATAAAGATAAAAACCGGTAAATATTATTATAGCAAGTAAATAATTAATTAAAGGTCCTGCTGCTACTATTAAAAAACGCTGCAAACATGATTTAGCATAAAAAGCTACCTTTTCGTTAATTTTCTCAGCTTCATCTATTAATGTTTTATCGTAACCGTAGATTTTGACATACCCGCCAAGCGGTACTAGACAAATCTTCCATCTAACTCCCCTTGCATCCGTAATACCAATTAGCTCTTTGCCGAAACCTATCGAGAATTCTTCAACTTTTACACCAAAAAATCTTGCAACTAAGTAATGCCCGAGTTCATGAATAAATACTAAGATACTAATGGTTATAATAAATCCGATTATAGTTGTCATACTCGTCTACGCATTTTCATATTTTTTATAAGTTTACTATTAAGTAATTTTAAGATATAATTTGCATAATTGTATATATCAGTTCTGTCGTCTGAGCTACGGAAAATTACGTTGCATGGCTCAAAAAACGCATTCAGTGTCATCCCGTGGCTTGTCCACGGGATCCAGAATAAAGCGAGATAAATCGAGCTTTAATTTTAAAAACTTACTGCACTTATGCTTTTTAATTACTGGATCCCGTGGACAAGCCACGGGATGACAGAGGCAAAAATTATCCATGCAACAATGCTTCGCTCCTCGTAATGACGCATTCGATATATATTTACTAAATTTAAAACTTCCTTCTCTATTATGAGTTCAAATAAAATTAATAAAAAGTCGATTGCACGTATTGCCGCAGTGCAAGCTATATATCAATATACTTTACAAGATAGTAATGATATAGAGGCTATAATGCAAGATGTGCTTTCTTTCTATCAAGATGATTATTTTGCTGCAAGTTCAGATGAAAATTTAAAAATATCATTAACTATAAGCCATTTTGAAATGTTGGTAAAGTTAGTATTTGAAAATACTGCTAAAATAGACGAGATTATAAATAGTCATTTAGTAAATGATAAGAACCCTGATCATATGCCGGTTCTATTGCGTGCGTTACTGCGGGTTAGTATATCTGAGTTACTATTGTTTAAAGCAACTCCGGTTAAAGTAGTAATTAATGAATATACGGATATAGCAAACGAAATGTTGAACGAACACGAAATTGGCTTTGTAAATTCGGTACTGGATAAAATAGCAAAAGAAAATAAAGAAGTGCTATGACAAATAATTTAAGCGGTTATAGAAATAAATTTGTTAGAGTTAAGACTTCTAAGAAGCGAACCGTATCTTCTAGTAACTGGTTAAGACGGCAGTTAAACGATCCATATGTTGCAAAAGCCCGCATGGAAGGTTTTAGATCAAGAGCTGCATATAAATTAATTGAAATTCACGAAAAATTTAAACTTTTTACCCCGGGTATGAAAGTGGTTGATTTAGGTGCAGCACCGGGCGGCTGGAGTCAAGTAGCTTCTAAACTTATTAAAGCCGTAGATAATAATTTAGACAATAAAATAATATCAATTGACTTGCTAGAAATTGAACCTATAGCGGGAGTGGAGTTTTTTCAAAAAGATTTTTTTGAAGAAGATGCAGAAAGTCTAATTATAAATGCCTTAAACGGTAAAGCCGATATAGTAATGAGCGATATGGCGTCAAATACTATAGGTCATAAAGCTACCGATCATATTAGAACTTTGCTTTTATGCGAACAGGCTTTTGAATTTGCTTTAAAAGTTTTAAAACCTTCCGGTCATTTTATTGCTAAAATCTTCCGTGGCGGAGCTGAAAACGAGCTTTTAAACAGAGTAAAACGGGAATTTTCCGTAGTCAAACATTTCAAACCTTCCTCAAGTCGTCAAGAATCAACGGAAATCTACCTAATTGCGTTAAACAGGAAATAAAAAACCCTCGATTATACTCGCTTAATTTGAAAAATTGGCTACGTCGTCTTTGTAAGTCCTCGGATGCTCACGTATTAAGTATACGCTCCGCTCCTAGGCTTACAGACTCCTTGCTCTTTTCCAAATTGAGCTTCGTATACCAACGCTTCATTTATTAGGGGTATAAGATTGTAATTATAGTAAAAGAAGTTACTGTCCTAATAAATCTACTTTCACCCAATTGTCTTCAACATCTTTAGACTCTAGGTTAGGCTCTTCTATTACTTTCGGAGTTGTCTGTGAAATAGCATCAATAGTGTTTTGGCAAGTTTCTACTATATTTAAAGCAGTATTAACGGCATCTCTTATCAACCTAGAAGCCCCAAAAACGATATGATCTAACATATAATATCTACCAAATTGTTATTCATATCACCTATTGTTCCAACCTCTTTGGCACAATTTTGCAAATCGCCATATCCCCAATGATACATATTCACTCCAACCATACTAGTATATTCGTCATCTGTAATTCTAGTTGTATCAAATAAAAATACATCGTTACCTGTAGAAGGGATATTTTTCAGTTCTTGAGTAAGCTGGTTATTCTGAAGTATTTGCTCTTTCCAATCTGCTATAGGTAAGATAACAGCATCTTCTAATTTAGCGAAATTCTTCAGTTTATGATTGTTAACCCCTTCAATCATTTTATTAATGCCTAAATACTCGGAAGCTTTATAAGCAACAGATCCAACCATATTATATAAATATGATCCCCATCCTTCACTTTTTGAGCTTTCCATTTTTTCTGAATTGTCTATTTTCGGAAGCACTAAATTAGTGTTACCTGCATGATTATTAGTAGTATTAATAATATTCGGCTTTGCATTATATATTTCAGAATGTTTAGCTAATTCTTCTAATGGAGTTGTTACCTTTCCGGTAAATAAGTTTTGGTCTATAGAGTATTTAATTACTTGTGCTGACCCGGGACTGTCAAAAGTTGTAGATTTATTAAAATCTAAGTTACGAGAATGTATTTCTACGCCGGTTAAGTCTGCAACTATTGCTCCAAGTGAATGACCGCTAGTGTTAAAAACATACTCAGCTGCTTTCTCAATTCCGCCTATTTTTTCAATTACTCCGTCAACAAATTTTTGAGCCGTTTTTAGTTTATTAGGAGCATAATGGAAAGTAATAAGTGCATCATCCCATATATCGTTTATATCGGCTTTTGTTCCGGCACTTGCTATATGGATTGATTTTGCTTCTTTATTTATAAAGGCAACAGCTTTATAACCGTTTTCAGAAGTACTGGCATTATCGCACGAAGCTACCAATATTTCCCAGCCGCTACCTACTAATTGGTTTCCATCCGTCATTAATGCTTCCGCAGCATATTTAATTGTACTATCCGTCTTATATGCAAGATTTACCGTCAAATGAGCAAGTTCCTCAGTACTTACATTAGTTGTAGGAATTTCTGCTGTAGTTAAAACTTCAAACTTTTCCATATATTTTTCAACCTAATTTATATTAGTTACCATAAAATACGGTATTTATTAACAAATGTCAAGCACTAGGTTAATTATTTTTAATAATCATCTCTTTTGCTCGGTTCTCAAAAGCCGTAATCATTTTTTCGGTTGCTTGGATAAAATAATTACCTATCAATTTGTCTAATATTACCGATTTCATTTTAAAATCAATAGAAAAGCTTAATTCAGTTCCTGTAAGGCTAGGCGTGAATTTCCAATTACTTTCCAAATATTTAAAAGGTCCAGAGATGGCTATAGTATTAACCGAATATATTTCATTAATATATTCACCGGTAACTTGTGAGCGGTAGCTCTCTGAAAAGCCTTTTAGCTGGATTACCAGCTCTGCAATGAGTTGGTTGTTATTTTCTGAGATAATGCGAGCAGCAACGCACCAAGGAAGAAACTGCGGATAAGATTCTATATCCCAGACTAAGTTAAATAACTCTTGCGGTTTATAAGGTAGAGTTTTAGTTTGCTGAAACGAGGGCATAATAGGTTTAAAAATCCGTTACTTTACCTTTATGTTGCCAATCACCGTATCTTGTCGGCTCTAGCCCCTTAACCCCACCAATTTCTTTTTCTTTTGGTAAATTTTCTTCTTTTGATATATTATCTTTTTTATCATCCATAATATTAACACATGAAGTATAATCGTATCTATATTAATAGCCGTTTAGCGGAAAATAGCAAGCTCGAATTATATGACGATCATGCTCATTATATTAAAACGGTATTGCGTCTTAGGGTAAATGATAAGTTTCGGGTTTTTAACGATCAAGACGGGGAGTTTATAGCGCAAATTAGTGATTTCGGTAAGAATAATATATCCGCTAATATTAAAGAATGCTTAAGAAACAGTTATTTAGAATCCCCGTTAACTCTTGCTATATCTATCATAAAACAGGATAAATTAATGCTTGCCGTGAATATGGCAACGCAGCTCGGAGTTACTAGGATTATTCCGGTAATTACAGAAAGATGTCAGTTTAGAGCAGTAAATACCGATCGTTTAAAGAAATGTGCTATTGAAGCTACGGAGCAGTCGGAACGGCTTACTACCCCTGTAATTGAGGAGGCTATGCTGCTGCAAGATTATTTAAAAAGAAGTAACGATTTTATATTATATGCTAATGAACATGAGAAAGAGGAAAATTCTATATACTCTTCTGCTTTGAAGAATTGTTTCTGCAAAACTTCGGGGAATTCGCATGCTCACCTATTAAGTATAGGCTGCGCTTGCTCACCCCTTGTGTTACATTCCAATTCTCCAAATCATTTGAGTACACCCCAAGTTTTAGCTTCATTTAAAGGGGAAAAAAGCAATGTGTCAGTTTTAATCGGACCTGAGGGAGGATTTACAAACGCTGAGATTGAAATGCTTAGATCGCATAAAAATACGCAATCTATAGGTTTAGGGAAGAATATTTTAAGAGCCGAAACTGCTGCCGTTAGCGCCATAGCTCAGGTTAAGTTGTTTGTTCGTTAGCGTTATTAGGGGGTGGCGTTGTTGCGTGGATCGGTTTTTCCGTCATTGCGAGGAAAAACTATAAGTTTTGACGAAGCAATCTAGTAAAAATGCGTAGCATTTTTAGTCGCTCGCAATGACGAACACTACTCTTCCCGTACCACTAAAACCGGAATGCTTGAATGGCGGACGATTTTGGAGGCATTAGAACCAAGCATATAATCGCTTAAATGAGATCTAATTGCAGCAATTATTATCAGATCGGCTTTAATTTCATTAGAATATTTAACTATTTCGTCATACACCCTACTGCCGCTACCTACATAGCAATCTGTTTCAATTTCGTCGGGAACGTGTTGCTTAATAAGTTCGTTAATCTGAGCTTTGTGTTTTGCTTTTTTTTCTAACAACCAATTTTTAGGTAAATAATCTTCGAACATTTTTGTGCCGAATTCAGGGATTACATACATAAAATGTAATTTTGCTTGAGAGGAAGTAGCAAGCATTAAAGCTTTAGAAAGAATTTCTTTCGTAGATTTTTTATCAGCCAAATCTAAAGGTATGAGTATATTTTTAAACATAATATTTTATAGTTATTCTCTGTTTCTTACAGAATCATGTTTTGGTAGAACAAAGTTTTTAGTATCGGCAAAATAGTTGATATCAAGATTATTTAGTAAATAATTAGAAAGTTTGAAACTATTTACGTTTCTATGAAAAGCTCCGATAAACTTATCTAAAATACTATGATCTACTTCCTCTTTTGTTACTAGAATAGCAGATACTTTTACGGTAGTCTGATCATCGGTAATACCGGGATATAAGCCTTTATGAAGCACCGCTTCACGAAAAGCTCTATTTTGTTTTATTAATTCTGCTATTTTATCTTTTTCAATAGATACAAAATCAATTTCACACTTATTAGCAACCAAATTTATAAAAGGATTAGTATGCCCAACCATCATTATTATAGCGTCTATTTCACCATTACAGAATTTATCAATTGAATTTTCATAATTAATATCTAAATCTTCCGGTTCTTTAGCAAACTTATATAAAGAACTTACTTCATTATAGGTAATATTGCTGCTGGAAAATGCCGGACCGTTAGTAATTTTTTTACCGTCAATATCGGCAAAAATCTTTATCTCGTCTTTATCTTTAGCAATAACGGTAAAATACTCATCATGTAAATTTAATAGCTGACGTAAATTAGGCATCTTGTCTTTGCCTTTATAATAACCTATTCCCTCAAATGCTTCAACTGCAATATTTGCTTGTACTAATGCTAAATCTATTTTTCCTTGTTTTAATAGCTCCAAATTTTCTATACTACCTTTTGTTGCAACAACCTCACATTTGATATTCTCGTTATTCTTATTATCATTTGTAATTGTTTTACATAAATCAAGTCCTATAGAGTAGTATGAGTTTAAAATGAAACCGGTGCCGATTCTTACAATTTTTTGATCGGCATAAATATTACTACCTACGAAGGATAAACTAAAAATAAAACTATATATTGCTAATTTAAAGTTATTCATAAAATTAATTTGAATTATTTTCTGAATTATTTTGATTATCTTGTGGGGCTTGCTCTTCTTTATTATCGCCAATCTTTAAATCAAGCAAGTTGATAGAGCCGATATTTATTCCTTTATCTGAAAACTCAATATCAAATTTAGCTTTTTCTATATTGTTATAAGCGGAATTCATATAGGTTGATTCTTGCGGATTAATTATTAAATTTTCATCGGCAGCTTTATTAATAGCTTTAGCAATAATAGCTTTAATGATTTTTTTAGAAAAGAGGATGTTATTAGGAAATAACTTATCAACAATAGAGTTATAATTATCAAGCTCAAACGATAATTTGCCCTCCGGTAATTTATTGGCAAAAAACCGTAATGCTCCGTTTAAGTTAATTTTTGCATCTTTATCACAAGTAAAAGCTAGCTTATCTACGTTGATATCTTGTAAAATAGCCGAATTTTCACCGTCAGGCGTAAATGTTACAAAAGCGGACATTTCTAGATTGGCATTTTTGAAATTAGCTATATCTTGCTCGGAGTCGTAATTCATATTTAACACTAGAGAAATTCTTTCGTTGTTATCTACGTCTTTTTTGCTTATAAAAAAGTCTAAATCGTTAATTTTGAATATTTCCAGATTATCTTTGAATATCAATAATGATTTATTATTTAATTTAACGGACTTGATTATTTCTTGTAAAGCATCGTCTTTTGATATTTTATATAAAGGTTTATTAAACTTGCCTATACCTTTGATATCTTCATTACTACGCATATCGTAAGTAAATATTTTATCGCTATAATTATCGACTTCTCTAATAAAAGGTCCGAAATTTAAAGCAGCTTTTTTAGTGCTGTAAGTTACGGTTAAAATAATATTTTCACTAGAAAATTCTTTAGAATTTACGTGGTCGATTAATTTTACTTTAGGGTCTATTATTGTAACTTTCCAGTTAAAGGGATAACCGGAAAATTTAACGTTGTTATAGGATATTTTTAGATTATCCGTTTCAGAGTTTTTAATTAGGTTTACTACATTATTTTTTATAGTATAAGCGACTGCGAACCATACTATAGTAAATGCTAAAAACACAAAAATAAGTATTTTACGTATCACTTTTTTAATCCATTATAATTTAATATTACGAGTAGCAGAAGGAAGACGTAATTTTATACCGTCTAATTCTTTAGCTAATTCTTCGGTCAAAATGATTTGACATCCTAATCTAGAAGTATGCGTAAGACCGAAGGCTAAGTCAAGCATATCTTCTTCGTCTTCCTTAGGTTTTTTTAATTTGTTGTAGTAAAGCTCGTCTTCAACAATAATATGACAAGTAGAGCAGGCAAGCGACCCTTCGCAAGCTCCTTCGAGATCTATATTATTTTTATGGGCAACGTCTAAAACGGAAAGCCCAAGCGGCCATTCTACTTCTATTGTTTCGTCCTTATCATTTATAATAAATATTATTTTCGTCATTATTGGCTTTCTTCCTTATTTAATTTGATTAATATTTTTACCATTTAATAAACCCTTAATTGCTACATTGAATTTAGGGTTTATAGATTTTTTTGTTTTAGATTGAAATTCTTTAACGGCATTATTAATTAATGTACGGTCTCTTGCCGAGATTGCTCCTTTTAAACCGTTAAGTAAAGTTTCAATTATAGCTTTTTCGCTTTCCGATAGAATATCTACTAGCTTTTTAATTGCATGCTCTATATTGAATACTAATTTTTCGGCTTCAATTACTGCTTCTTGAAGTAGCCTCGTCGTATAATCCATTTTAGCGTTTTTATAAGCATTCTCTAGCATGCTGCTTACTTCTTTTTCGCTAATCCCGTAATTCGGCTGTACTTCTATAATATGCGACTTATTGCTAATTTTTTCATAAGCCGAGACGGATAATATACCATCGGCATCAATAGCAAAAGTAACTTCTGCTCGAATGCTTCCTGCTTTCATAGGCGGCAGATTCTTCAATTCAAATCTCGCAAGGCTGCGGCAATCGGCTACCATTTCCCTCTCTCCTTGCAATATATGAAACTGTATACCGGTCTGATTATCGGCGTAGGTCGTAAATTCTTTTGTCACTGAAATCGGAATCGGAGTATTACGCATAATAATTTTTTCCACTATCCCGCCATATAGCTCCATACCCAGCGATAAAGGCACTACGTCAATTAGTAACGAATCCATATTCGGTACGGTTAGGTTTTCTGCTTGCAATGCACTACCTAAAGCAACAGCCTTATCAGGGTCAATATCCGATAAAATTTCCACATTGAAGATATTTGTTAATTCGCTCTTAATTAAAAATATGCGTGTTGCACCGCCCACTAAAATAATACCGTCGATATTTGGATTTCCTGCCTCTTCCAAACAGTTTTTTGCTATATCGATAGTACGTTTTATTAAGGGTGAAATTAACTCTTCAAATATCTGTTTATCTATAGATACATGATCAAATTTGAAAATATCATTATGTGATAACGCTTCTTTTGCTTTTTTTGCCAGTTGTAGTGTATCTGCAGAAAAAGGCAAATTAAATTTATCGCAAAAATATTCGGTAATTATTGCATCTATATCATCACCGCCAAGCATATTATCGCCGCTTGTAGCAATGACTTGAAAAACCCCTTCGGTAATATTTAGAATCGATACGTCAAAAGTACCGCCGCCTAAGTCATAAACAAGATAGCAGCCGCTTTGGCTTTTATTAAGCCCGTAAGCATAAGCAGCGGCAGTAGGTTCGGCGATTAGCCTTAGAACCTGAAGACCGGCTAATTTAGCGGCAAGCATAATCTCGCCTCTTGCTGCATCGTTAAAATGGGCAGGCACGGTTATGACGGCTTTAGAAATTTCGGTTGCTAATTCTTTTTCGGCTTGCTTTTTTAGATATATAAAAACTTCTGCTGCAATTTCGGAAATATGCATCTGTTTATTTGCAAAGTCTAATTTAAGCTCACTCTTATTTATATCTAGATAATCTTTGATTAAGGAAAAGAGGGCAGGAGTGCCAATAATTTCCTGTAATGTTTTACCAAATAACCTTTTAATTGAGCGTAATCCTTTGCCGCTACCTATAATAAACTCATCGCTCGCAAATTCTATAGTAGTCGGAACTAATTCTTTATTATCTACTTTTATAATATGGGCTTTTCTATTGCTAGAAATAGCTATCAATGAATTTGTAGTACCGAAATCTATACCGACGGCAATTTGTTTTTCTTGCTCAAAATTATTTTGATTTGGTTCTTGGATTTCTATTATTTGCATAAATTAATTTTCCGTACGCAAGAGCCTAAGCAAGGTTTGAATATATTTAAGCTTACTGGTTTTTATAGTCATCTCTAACAAATTTTGCTCTTCAAAAGCTTTCTTTAAAGAATCAATTTCGCTTTTTTCTATTAATTCATATTTACTTTTTGTTTCTTGTAAAGCATCAAATGAATCCGTATTTTCGATCTCTTCCATTGCCTCCCAAAATATACTTAATTCGGATGTAGAAATTTTCTTACGTACTTCTTCGTCATTCAAGTCTATATTATGTAAAAATAGCATATACTCGGCACGCTTTAAATTATCCTTAAGCGTAGAGTAAGCCTTATTTAATTCGGTAGCAATGAGGAGGTTCTGCTCTTTTTCCTCTGTGGTTTTAGCTCTATCGGGATGATATTTCGCTTGCATAGCAAAATATTGCTTGTCTAATATTTTAAGATCAATATCATAACTTTGCTTAAGATCCAGCAATTGAAAATAATTTTGCACTTTTGCTTTTTCGTAATATTAAATTGTTTTATCATATACTAAAAATTAAAAATATACAATTATGGAAGTAGATCTATTACAATTTGAAAAAAAATATCCTAACTACATAATAGCCGGCGTAGATGAGGTAGGTAGAGGACCGCTAGCAGGACCGGTAGTGGCTAGTAGTGTTATAATAGATCAAAACAATATTATTCCGGGAATTAAAGATTCTAAAAAGCTTTCTAAAAAGAAAAGAGAGTTATTATATGAGCAAATAACAAGTAATTATATTTGGAGTGTTTCAATCGTTTCCCATACTGAAATTGACGAGATTAATATACTTCAAGCAACTAAAAAAGCTTGCGAGCTTGCAGTTAGTAAATTAAGCACCGTACCGCAAATAATATTAGTAGACGGCAACATGAAGTTTAACGATAAAAGGTTTGTTAGTATAGTAAACGGCGATAATTTATCCTTATCGATTGCTGCTGCCTCTATTGTTGCAAAAGTTACCAGAGATCGTTTAATGCTGGAACTTGGTAATGAATTCCCGCATTATTTATGGCATAAAAACTCCGGTTACGGTACAAAAGAGCATTTAGACGCTATAAAAACTCACGGCTTATCCCCTTATCATCGCCGGAGCTTTAATATTAGAGCCAGTCACGTAAAATATTGTAATTAGCAAGAAGCAGCAGTATTGTAGCTATCAAGAAGGTAAGGAATGCTAGGATATACGAGTGACGCAAGTGATGATGAGTGGGAATTAATAGAAGAAATAATTAATAAAAGAAAA
>DYDX01000050.1 GCA_020404425.1 Rickettsia endosymbiont of Pyrocoelia pectoralis | reverse complement strand
TTTTTCTTTCTTTCTTTCTTTCCTTCCTTACAATAACTCTTTTTTTACTCTCTTCTAACTCTTCTAATTCTTCCGAGCCATGCAACAACGCCGGCTTGTCCACGGGATGACAGCGAAGAAACTGATCCACGCAACAACGTCTCCTTGTAATCACGAATATACCTAATGAATCTCCATCCAGTTATTACCGGCTCTAACTTCGGTAACAATAGGTACGTCCATATTGGTAGAATTCTCCATAATACGTTTGATAATAGGTATTACTAGTTCTACTTCGCCCTCCGGTACTTCAAATAATAATTCATCATGAATTTGCAATACTAGCCTTGTTTTAAGATTACGTTGCTCTATCTCTTTATCCAAATTAATCATCGCAATTTTGATTATATCGGCATTAGTTCCTTGAATTGGAGCATTAATAGCGGCACGTTCGGCAAATTGTCTAAGTTTTTTATCGTTAATTAAAGGTACGAAACATTTTCTATCGAAGAAATTATTGACGTAACCCTTCTCTTTAGCAAAAGCTTTAGTTGCTTCCATATATTCTTGCACGCCTTTATATTCGGCAAAATATTTTTTGATATATTCGGATGCTTCATTATTACTAACGTTTAATTGTTTAGCAAGCCCAAAAGCACTAATACCATAGATAATGCCAAAATTTATAGCTTTTGCCTTACGTCTATGTTCGCTAGTTAGCTCATGTTTTTGTAAGTTAAATATTTGGCAAGCAGTTTGCGTATGGATATCGTCTTTATTAATAAATGCTTGCTTTAAAGCTTTTATGTCTGCTATATGGCTTAATATTCTAAGCTCGATTTGAGAATAATCTGCCGATATTAATTTATAGCCTTGCTCTGCTATGAAAGCCTGCCTGATCTTATTCCCTTCAACTGATCTGATCGGTACATTTTGTAAATTAGGTTCTTGTGAGCTAAGCCTGCCTGTAGTAGTAGAGGTTTGCAGAAAAGTCGTATGTACTCTATGTGTTATATTGTCTATTTGCTTTGGCAAACTATCGGTATAGGTGTTTTTTAACTTGGTAAGTTGACGCCATCTAAGCAGTAAATCGGCAATAGGGTAACCTTGTTCGCTAAGCTTTTCAAGTATCTCTGCTCCTGTTGAATAGGAATTTGCTTTAGCCGAAGTTTTACCGAACGGTAATTGCATTTTTTCAAATAGAATTTCCCCTAACTGCTTTGGCGAGCCGATATTAAATTTAGTGCCGCTTAAAGCAAAAATCTCTTCTTCAAGTTTTAATATTTCTGTTCCGAATTCATTAGATAATTGATTTAAATAATTTGCATCTACTTTAATGCCGGCTTTTTCCATTTTATCTATGACGAAACAAATAGGTAAATCGATTTCGCTATAAAGCCTAAAAGCTTTATTATTTTTGAGTTCTAATATAGTTTGCTCGTAAAGAGCAGAAAACTCGGCTACTATCTTTGCCGATTCGTTAATTATATTATCCTCTTTTAAAGCCTCATCAAATAAGCTTTTTTGAGGTAACCCTGCCGATATGGCATAATTCATTAGCTCTAAATCGTGAATTGCCATAATTTCCTTAGCCTGCTCCTTATAAAATTTAAGTAGCGGCTTTAAGGAGTAAGTTATTTTTTTGATTGATTTATCGGTTAGCAAGTTAAAAATAATATCCGAAAACCAATCATTATTATTTTTAGAGTTATAAGAAAATAAATCATTAGCTATATTTGCAATCTTGATAATATAACTTTTATTTTTTAGCGATAAAATTAAAGCAATATTAACGCCTTTATTCTGTACTAAATATATCCCGAATATCCCTATTTTCTTAGCTTCTTTAGCAAAATTCTGTAGTTCACTAGCGTTACTAATTTCCTTTATTTCTATTACTTTTTCATTTGCTATTTCTTTATGTTCGCTAATTTTAAAATCAAATAAATTTTCTGCTCTTTTATATAAAGATTTAAAGCCGTACTTATGAAGAAAATCCGTTAATTTATCAGAGCTAGGTGGTGACCATTTTAAAGCATCCAACTTAAAATCTAGATCGACGTTATAATCAAGCCCGACTAATTGCCATGAGAGTAGGGCGGCTTCTTTTGAGTGCTGCAGGGTTTCACGTTGTTTTACGCTCGAAACTTCTTCAATCGAATTAAATATATTTTCTACCGAACCGAATTGCGTAATAAGATTGCTTGCCGTTTTCGGTCCGATAGACGGAACACCAGGAATATTATCCGACCTATCGCCGATTAAAGCCATCACCTCACGTAATTTATCAGAAGTAATACCGAATTTCTCAACTACTTTATCTTCCGTAATATACTTACCTTTTAGCGGGTCATATATTTTTACGTTTTCATTCATCAACTGGAGCAAATCTTTATCCGAAGATATAATAACTACTTCTTCCCCAAGCAATGCGGTTTTATTAGCAAAGGTTGCAATAATATCGTCAGCTTCAAAGCCGCTTTTTTCTAGAATAGGGAAGTTTAAACTACTCGCTACATCCCGAACTAAAGGTAATTGCGTAATTAAATCTTCAGGTGGCGGTGGGCGATTTGCCTTATAATCGGGGTAAATTCGGTGACGGAAATTTTTACCGCCACTGTCAAATACTACTGCTGCATGTTGCGGTTTAAAATCGCTAAGCAATTTTAGCAGCATTGACGTAAAGCCGTAAAGAGCACCGATAGGCTCACCTTTCGGCGAGGTTAAAGGAGGTTGTACGTGGTAGGCTCTAAAAACAAACCCATATCCGTCTATAAGTAGTAAAGTATTTTTTTTGGTCATTTTTTATGTCGTTCCTAGCTAAAAGTGGTGTTGTTGCATGGCTCATTTTATGTCATTCCCACGTAGGCGTTGTTGTATGGATTAGTCTTTATTATTGTCATCCCGCGACTTGATCGCGGGATCCAGTTAAAATATCAAAATTATTGGTATTTTTAGCTGTATTTCTGGACCCCGTGGTCAAGCCACGGGGTGACACCGAGGGCTTTTCCGATCCACGCAACAACGCCATCACGGGATGACAACGGTGAAACTAATCCTGCAATAACCCTTTATCACAATCCTACTAAACTTTTAGCAAAATCATGTCGGTCAAATATTTTTAAATCCTCTAATTTCTCGCCTATGCCGATAAAATATATCGGTAAGTTAAATTTTTGTACTACCCCGACAATTACGCCGGCTTTAGCACTACCGTCAAGTTTAGTAACGATAAGACCGGTTAAGTTCGTAGCATCATTGAAATGCTCCACTTGGTTATAGGTATTTTGTCCGGTAATAGCATCTATCACCAAAATACTATGGGTTGGTGCATTATCGTCTACTTTCTTGATAACCTTAACTATCTTGGTAAGCTCATCCATCAAATTCTTTTTATTATGCAACCTACCCGCCGTATCAATGAATAATATATCGATATTTTGTTTTACCGACTCTTCCATAGCTCTATAAGCAACGCTTGCAGGATCAGCCGACTCCTCGCCGGTGATAAGTAAAGCTCCTGCTCTATCCACCCAACTGCTTAACTGATTTATAGCAGCAGCCCTAAACGTATCACAAGCCGCAACTGCTACTTTTTTCCCTTGTGCAGAATATATTGCAGCAAGTTTACCGATAGTAGTAGTCTTGCCCGCTCCGTTAACACCGCATACTAATACTACATTTAGTTTATTTTTCTCTAAATTAAAAGGAATTTCTGATTTTAATAATTGCTGCTCGATAAGATTTGCCAAAGATTCTTTTACCTCTAGGCCGTCTATCTCTTTATCAAATTTTACCGATTTAAACTCATCGATGATTTTAGCTACTACAAACGTACCCATATCGCTTGAAATAAGCAACTCTTCAAGCTCTTCTAACGTTTCACCGTCTAGCTTTTTCTTATAAAATATTTTATCGATACCATCGGATATTTTATCGGAAGTTTTAGATAGGCTCCGCTTTAATTTACTAAATATTGAAATCATTTTTTATTTATGTTTGATTAGTTATGATGTTATCCCCCTAGTCACCAAACGTATGTCATTCCCGCAAAAGCGGGAATCCAGCAATAAAACAGTTTAAACCCGGCTTTTAATTTTAAAAATTTGCGGTATTTATGCTTTTTTTCTGGATTCCTGCTTTCGCAGGAATGACATAACATCCATGCAACAACACCGGCGGGGCACTTAAGTAACTATACCCCTTGATTAATCCTTGCCATGCAGATTCTTTCGGTGATTTCTTTTAACTTTTCTATTCGCTCTATTAGATAAAGTAATTGTTCTTTAGTAATTTTGTAGTTCTTATCATATCGTGCATCAACATAAGCTTTTCTAAGTAATTTAAAACATTCTTCTTGCTCCGGTGTTTCCATAGGAAATACTTTCAATAGATCAATATGATATTTTCTTACTCTACTTCCTAACTTTTTTATATCATGCAATTTAGGTTTATAGTTAGAAAATACTAATAAAATAGCACTATAGAAACTTTCGGTAACTTGATGAAGCGAAAAGGCTGATAAACATACTCCGAATCATTTAAATAAGTAATTGCTCCTTTTAAAAAACCTTTACCTCTTCCAAACCAATAATCATAGTAATCTTTAGCAATCTCTTTTACTTCGCTCCAAGGCAAATCCTTAGCCTCACTTAAGGTAAACTCATCGCTATCGTATAACAAGATACCTTCTTTTTTAATATCCGTATAAAAATAACGCCCTTTTTCTAACTGTCTATTTACTTCATCTATTGATTCTAGAATTATAGATATATCCGAATCATATGGGATAATTTGCTTAGGGTTTATTACTCCTACCTTTTCTAGTCTTTTATATATTGTATCTTCCAACCTTAAAGCAGCGTGCCCTTTATATTTACCTTTCTTTAGAATTATCAAAATATCGGTATCGCTATGGTAACCGTTAGGTAGATCACGCACCCAATCACCCCTAGCAAATGAGCCGTATAAAATAATCATAGCTATTTTATCTTGTGCAACATCTAGAATTTGCTGCACTATGAAATCAAGCCTAACTCTAATATGTAAAGAACGCTCAGGTAATACGGTTTTCATTTTAATATTTATACTTTATATCTGCTTTTAGCTTTTGTATTTCTTCTATTGTAAGCTTAGTATATCGTGCTATTTTCTCTATAGGTTCATTCTCTATTAGCATTTCTTTTGCTGTTTCAATTTTTTCTTTCTCTATACCTTTCTCTATGCCCTTTTCTATACCTTTTTCCATACCGTCATTAAACTTTTCTTCAAACTTGTCTATTTCTTGTTGTATGGCCATTTCGGTTCTAAAATAAGCATCATGCTCTTCTTCTGTCCATTTATATTGCTCTAAACTTTCATATGCAGATAACACGATTTCATTTTTAATTTCTTTTGGCGGTTCTTGTTCTTGTGGAGCGTATTTTAACAAATGCAACCATTCATCAGTATCGTCTTTAAAATCATCTTCTTTAAATTTTCCTAATTCAATAAATACATAAGTTAATGAAAATAAATATTGCTTATGAGTATTATCTTCTTTTATGTAATGATAGCTAATATACGGCAATTCATCGGGCAGGGCTTTCGTTCCTATAATACAAATTATTACTACCGGTAATAAATCCTTATGTCGCATGCCTTTCTTAATTTGACTAACGTAGGTATAGCAACCGTAAAACTGCGTTCTATTAAGATAATCTTTCTCCATTTTACGCTGCATCTCGATTATATACCATCTACCGGTTTCATCTCTAACTTTCAGGTCAAATAAACTTCTTTTTCCATCAAGAAATAAAGGTAATTGTTCGGTGGTTATATAGGTTAAATCTATGATTTGATCACCTTTGGGTAATTTAAGGATAGCATTAAGTAAATTTATTAATTTTACTTTGTCGCTAAATAACTTTTTAAATGCGACATCATTTGTGCCGTCTAAATATCTTTGCATAATTTTACTTCGTTAATAGTGTCATATATGGCAGCACCATAGCATAACAACCTTAGGTAGTAAATTACTTTTATAATTTTAATTTGTAGTTAGTGCAAAATTAATACCTATCTTTATCGTCATATACACCCCACAAATTCTTTTTAGAAACCCAGCCGGTGTAATTTTTACAAATAATTTGGCAAAATTGTTCTTTACATTTTTTTAAACCGCACCGAACTTTAGGCATTAATCGTGCAATAATCCTACTTTTTGGGTCGGCATTTTTAGTAAGTTCTACTTCTTTATCAGCGATAATAACGACCGATCTTCTACCCGATAAAATGCTTGAATGTATCCAGCCGCCTTCGCCTTCAATATCTCTAACTTGCCGCCACTGCTCATATTCGGCAATTATCTCTACAGGTTCGCCTTTCTTGATAAAAGTCCATTCAATTGCGGCATTAGTCGTCGGACCGCTTCTGGCATTTACCTCATTAGATTTTATTGATACAAATCTTGGAATAGGTAATTTTTTATTATCGGCATTGATTAGAGTCGGTAACAATAAGGTAATTAAAATAATGAGAGTTCTAATCATTTTCTTCTGTTTCCGATAAGCTATCCTCTTTCTTTGCTACTATATAATTACCGAGCCTAAATTGTACTTTTATTCTGTTAATTTCCTGTTCACTAATGCCTATAAGCTTTAGAACGCTTCCGCCGATTTGTAATCCGGTTTCATAACTTTCCGGAATTATAGTTGTTGCTCCAAGATCGTAAAACTCTCTAGAATTTTTTAGACTTTTTAGCTTAACTACAACTTCTATATCAGGATAATTATTTGAAATTGTTCTAAGTGATTTTCTTATGGTTACTTGATTATTCATTGTAAGTATTATAGCAAAAGCACGCTCCATACCTACTGCTTTTAATGTATCGGCTTGCGATGAATCGCCTTTGAATACCGGAAAACCGCTAGTTAAGCCTTCTTTAACACGGTCATCGTCTAAATCTAATATTACGTAACTTACACCTTCTGCTTCTAAAACTCTGGCAATCATTTTACCGATATTGCCAAGCCCTGCTATAATAACATGATTTGTTAAATCTCTTACGCCAAGCTCAATAACTTGGGTTGTAGTTTTACCGAGTCCTTTATCGACATTTTCGGCAATTTTCTTGCCGAGTGCCGCAAGTAGCGGCGTCAGTGCCATAGTAAAGGTCACTACAAGCAGGAGTATATTAGCATTACTTTCTTCTAAAACTCCGCTATCTTTACCTAAGCTGAATAATATAAAAGCAAATTCCCCGCCTTGCGATAATAGTAAACCCGAATAAAACGCTACTCCTTTATTAAAGCCGAATAAAATACAAAAAGCTGTTATAATTAGAGTTTTTATTCCGATTAAAGCAATCGACAAAGTGAGAATATGGGATATTTCTTCATACATTTCAAATGCGTTGATATTCATACCCACGGTCATAAAAAACAAGCCTAAGAATAGACTTTTAAAAGGATAGATACTTTCTTCGGCTTGTAGTCTAAATTCGGTTTCTGCAACTAATACCCCTGCAACAAAAGCTCCTAGTGCTAAAGACAACCCGAATGTTTCCGTAGCCCAAGCAGCAGAAAGTACTATAAGTAAGGTCATTGAGATAGGTAGCTCGCTGGCATTATTATTCTCGGATGAAATAAACGAGAATAAAGGACGCAGTAAAACACGCCCTGCAATGAATATCATAAGTAACGCAGTAATCGCTTTAAGAAGAGCAATACCGAGAGCCGCCGCAAGAGAAGAATCACTATTACCGCTAAGTAGAGGTACTATTACAAGTAACGGTACTACCGCTAAATCTTGCAGCAGTAGAATAGCTAAGGAAATCCTGCCTATTTGAGCCGACTGGCTACGGTTCTCTTCTATAACTTGCATAACGAGTGCGGTAGAGGAAAGAGCAAGCCCACCCCCGGTAATGATAGCAGCACCGCTATTACCGTCGATAAGCACCATTGCACCCGCAATTACTATGGTCGTCGTTAGAACTTGCAAGCTTCCTAAGCCAAAAACATATCTTCTCATAGCTTTTAACCGCTCAAAAGATAGTTCAAGACCTATCGCAAATAATAGGAATACTACGCCAAGTTCACCAAGTAACTTAGTTTGGTCATATGTTACAATTTTCAGTCCGTGATCACCGATAGCAGCACCGGCAATTAAATAACCAAGCACTGGGCTTAGCCTAAACCGCTTAAGGATTGCTACAATAAAAACCGCAGTACCGAGTAAAATTATAACGTTAATAAGTATATGATCGTTCATCTAGTAAATTTATGTATTTATTTTTTCCAAATTTCTTCTAGCTTATAATGTGCTCTTGCTTCAGGATAAAAAATATTAATTAAGATAGTACCGGCATCTATTAGCACCCATTCCGATTTACCAAGCCCCTCTATGTTAGTACTTATACCGGCTTTATTCTTAAGCTCTAAAGCTACATATTCTGCGATTGCCCCGACATTTTTAGTCGAATGACCGCTGGCAAATATAATATAATCTGCTAATTTATTTTTGCCCTTTAAGTCAATTACGTTAATATCTTCTGCTTTTTTCTCATCTAAACATTCTAAGATAAATGATTTTAATTCTTCGTCTTCTTTTTTCATAATAATATTTAATTTTAATATTCAGTTATATAGATTATAAGCATAAGAACGGCTTTTATCAATGAATCTTTAAAATTACACAATAAAAACTATATAAAGCTTTACTTTAAGCTAAAAAAATTTTAATTATACTATAAAGAAACAATTAAAATTTAATAAAATAATGGCAATATCTGAAGAAGAATTAGAACAAATACTTAGAAAATCTTTCCCAAGCAGCATAATAAAAATCACCGATCTAGTAGGAGATCAAGACCATTACGCTTTGGAAATATCGGATACTCAGTTTAAAGGACTTAGCTTAATTAATCAACATAAACTAGTAAAAAATTCTCTATCTGAAGTGTTAAATAAAAAACTTCATGCAATCACAATAAAAACTATCGCAACTTGAGGGAGCAACTTGCAATAGAATTTAAAACATATAGTTTGCTATCAATTGTAAACTTCGTCCTTGTCTGGGAATTGAGCCTTTATCGCCTCAAGAAGTGAAAAAACCTTAGAGCATTCTTCAAGCCTTTCGTTAGCAATTTCCATTTCAGCTAAAGCATTATCAAAATCTTTTTGAATTATGTAAGATTCTATAGCTTTATTCTGCTCTAATGTTTTAAGTAAAATATCTTGTAAAAATTTGTAGTAATAATTTTCTGATTTAGACATATAAGTATTTTTGTAAATGATGAAACTTTAACTTATATATAAATTTCTTAACAATTCAATAACTTTTAGTTTATTTATTTAAGTTTTATTTTATATATTTCATTATCTTAGCAAAATTACAACAGAATGTTAGGGAGGATGTAAAAAGAAATATATTTTTTCTGCACCGCTTTTATAAATAAAAGGATCATAAACCAGCATATAAGTTTTTCGAGAAAAACTAAAGAAGGCTGGGAAGGTTAGGATGCACGGTGGTGCTACTAGGGGGAATTGAACCCCCGACCTCTTCATTACCAAAAATAACTCCAAGCCTTATTCCACTTTCCTCTGCTAAAGATTTCATTTCATCAATTATGCTATTGAGTAATTTTTTCGTAAAAATCTTTTTACTCAATAAAGGATTAATAGTAGACGTGGTCTCTGCAAAATCTACTAATTTTTTGCTATATATTATTATCTCTGCTATCTCATTTAGAGCGTTTCTAAGATGAAGAGCTTTTTGTTGATGAGATTCTAACTTTAAAAATTCAGCAATATCCTTATATAAATTTTCGTAGAAGCAATCTAGTTCATCGAAATAGCGTAAAGTAAAGTTATATAGTGCTTCTTTTAAATTTATAACTTCGTTTTGTATATTCCGTAGTTCTTTTTGTAAAGCTGTAAAGTCTTGAATACTATAATGATTTTCAGATAAATCATTATTATTAGTATAGGATTCCATTATAGCCAAAGGCTTTAGTTGATACTCATCACTACTATTTAGCTTTTCCATCACAGTTGAAGAATTTTTTATAGCAGTATCAGTAGTATTTTCATCTTTTAATTGTGGAGCGTCGTTTTTTGTCATAGCATGTTCTCACTATTTTACGTGTTAAAATGGTGCGTAGGGATTAGCGTTTGTTATCAGGCAAAGGGCTAACGCCCTACGTTTTATATTACATCATGCAATATCACCGAACCCATCTTTAGTTCCGCCGTTATAATAAGTACAAAATATTTTGCGTTTTAAATCGCAAATTAAAAAAATAATTGTCAATTAAAGCAAAATCGAAACAGTAATTAAAAATAAGATAAATTAAAAGTTATTGAATTATTA
>DYDX01000049.1 GCA_020404425.1 Rickettsia endosymbiont of Pyrocoelia pectoralis | reverse complement strand
TTGTAGGAAAACTCAGGCTAAAATTAAGTGCAAAATTATTAATCTTATTAATGCTGCTTAATTTTAGCTCTTTTCCCTTGCAAAAAATATCTTCACTTGCTCGAGCCATGCAACAACACCGGCTTGTCCACGGGATGACAGTGATCGAACTGATCTATGTAACAAGCTACGGGATGACACTAAAACAATTTCAAAAACAGGTACTAATAAATAATGTTTGTAGATAAAACTTTGATGATTACCGGAGGTACCGGTTCGTTTGGTAATGCGGTGCTTTCCCGTTTTCTTAAAAATGATATTATCAATGATATAAAAGAAATCAGAATTTTCAGCAGGGATGAAAAAAAGCAAGAAGATATGCGTATTGCTTTAAATAATCCAAAAATTAAATTCTATATCGGGGATGTGCGTAATTACAATAGTATTCATGATGCCATGAGAGGCGTAGATTATGTATTTCATGCTGCCGCCTTAAAACAAGTTCCCACTTGTGAATTTTATCCTATGGAAGCAATAAATACTAATATTTTAGGTGCTGAAAATGTTTTAAGAGCAGCGATAGATAGTAAAGTTGCAAAAGTTATAGTACTTAGTACGGATAAAGCCGTATATCCGATTAATGCAATGGGTTTATCGAAAGCATTAATGGAAAAGCTAGCCGTAGCAAAAGCCCGTATGAGTTCAAAAGATAGGACGGTACTTTGCGTTACTAGATACGGTAACGTAATGGCATCTCGTGGGTCGGTGATTCCTTTATTTATCAATCAAATTAAACAGAACAAAGAGCTTACTATTACCGAACCATCAATGACGCGTTTTTTAATGTCGCTCGTAGATTCGGTAGATTTAGTTTTATACGCATTTGAGCATGGTCGTCAAGGCGATGTTTTCGTACAAAAATCTCCCGCAAGTACTATTGAAGTACTTGCAAAAGCATTACAGGAAATATTCGGTAGTAAAAATAAAATACGTTTTATCGGCACTCGCCACGGTGAGAAACATTATGAGTCGCTAGTGTCATCGGAAGAAATGGCAAAAGCCGAGGATCTAGGAAGTTATTACCGGATTCCTATGGATGGGCGTGATCTTAATTATGCAAAATATTTTGTTGAAGGCGAAAAGAAAGTAGTGCAGTTAGATGATTATACTTCCCATAATACAAAACGTTTGAACTTAGAGGAAGTCAAAGAGTTATTATTAAATCTTGATTATGTTCAAGAGGAGCTAAAAAATGCTTAAGGTAATGACGATTGTCGGCACTCGTCCAGAGCTTATTAAGATGTGCCTAGTGATTCGTGAGTTTGATAAATATACTAATCATATACTGGTTCATACGGGTCAAAATTATGCATATGAGCTAAATCAGGTTTTCTTTGATGATATGGAAATTAGAAAGCCCGATTATTTCTTAGAAGTTGCAGCAGATAACACGGCAAAATCTATCGGGCTTATTATCGAAAAAGTAGACGAAGTGCTTGAGAAAGAAAAGCCTGATGCTGTGCTATTTTACGGTGATACTAATTCATGCCTTTCTGTAATTGCTGCTAAACGCCGCAAAATCCCGATTTTTCATATGGAAGCAGGAAATCGTTGTTTTGATCAAAGAGTGCCTGAAGAAATAAACCGTAAAATAATCGATCATACAAGTGATGTTAATATTACGTTAAGCGAGCATGCAAGGCGTTATTTAATCGCAGAAGGGCTACCGCCTGAGCTTACTTTTAAATCAGGTTCGCATATGCCGGAGGTTTTAGAGCATTTTATGCCTAAAATACTAAAATCGGATATCCTAGATAAGTTATCGCTTATGCCAAAGCAATATTTTCTAATTAGTTCGCACCGTGAGGAAAATGTAGACGTCAAAAATAATCTAAAAGAATTATTAAATAGTTTACAAACACTTATTAAAGAGTATAATTTCCCGGTAATTTTCTCTACGCACCCAAGAACTAAAAAAAGACTTGAGGATTTAGAAGGATTTAAGGAGCTAGGGGATAAGATAAAATTCCTGACGGCTTTCGGTTTTACGGATTACGTGAATCTACAAATGAATGCATTTTGTATATTGTCCGATAGCGGAACCATTACCGAAGAAGCATCGATACTTAATTTGCCGGCTCTAAATATTAGGGAAGCTCATGAACGCCCTGAAGGTATGGATGTAGGAACGCTCATTATGTCCGGATTTAAGGCTGATAGGGTTCTGCAAGCGGTGAAAGCTATTACAAGCGAGCATGAGAATGATAAACGCACGCAAATTATAGCAGCTGATTATGCAGAGGCAGGGCTTGTATCTAAAAAAATATTGCGTATAGTTTTAAGTTATGTGGATTATGTTAATAGAGTAGTGTGGTATAAGTAAGTTAAAATCGTTATTGCGAAAAGACGTTGCTTGCGTGGATATTCGAATCGTCATTGCGAGAAGAAACTGCAAGTTTAGGGCGAAGCAATCTCAGGATGTTTGACGAGATTGCCGCGTCGATGCTATGCATCTCCTCGCAATGACGGGTGGTGCAACAATACCCAAGATCGTTCGCAATAATGCAATAATGTTTATTTAGCTAGCAATTTTAAAGTAAAGTTAGGAGGTGTAATAATGAATGCTAAAAGATTTTCACAGCAGCAAATGAAAAATTTTGCAAAAGAAAGCATAACAAAAATATCAAATGCAATAAAAGAAAAAGAGTATTTCTTATCGCCTTTTAAACATTTAATAATTGATGATTTTTTACCTCTCGAGCTTGCTAAAAGCTGTTTAGATGATTTTCCAAATCCAAAAGAAAAAAACTGGCATGTAGCCAATGATAAAGATATAGAAATAAAGCACAGGTCAACATGGCAATCTGAATTTGATATACCGGAAGGAATTGTTGATACGGTGCGTTTGTTTAATTCATCAGATATGCTTTATGCACTTGCAGAACTTTTTGGAATTCCAAAGCTTGTTCCCGATCCATATTTTACCGGCGGCGGGCTTAATATAACTATGCCGGGTGGTTTATTAGATGTACATGTTGACGGGAATTATCATGATGCAACGGGGCTTAACCGTCGTATGAACGTTATTTTATATTTAAATCCTAATTGGCAAAAAGGTTGGGGCGGAGAATTCGGTATATATGACGAGAATGGCGATAAATGCATAAAAAGAGTAGCACCGCTTTTTAATCGTTTAGTAGCGTTTGATACTCATGATAAAAGCTATCACGGTCTTCCTGATCCTTTAAATTTTCCTGAAGGAGAATATCGCAAATCTATAATCCTATATTATTATACTAAAGCTCCCCGTGATGAAGCGAATGATATTATTAAAGATCCCCATAGAGCTTTATGGAAAAAGCATGATTTTACGGATAAAGATAAAAATCTTACCAGAAAATATTATTAATCATAAAATATTATTATAAAATATGTCTCAAACTATATTAGGCTTTTTAGCTTTTTTTCCACTTATTTAGGCTATAGTTTTTCACTAAGAAAATGGCTTAAAATTGAATTCTCTCATGCGTTAATATTTGCTACGTCTATTATATTATCTGCATATTTTATAGCTGCCATTTTATATATTTTGGATCCTATAATTTATGCTTCTTTTGCTATAGGAATAGGGTTATTTCTGTATAGTTTTTTTGATTTTTTAAAACAAAATAAAGTTAAAGATATAGGTAATTTATTTACATGGGACATAATTGTATTTATCTTGGCAGTAATAATATATTTTTTATTAATTAAAAATCTTATTAACTATACTTTTTGGGATGAATATAGCCATTGGGGAGTTTTTGCAAAAGAAATAAATTTTTATAAAGGCTTACCTCCTCCCAAAGCTCCGGTTGCTATTGTAGCAGCTTCTCAAACACGGTTAGTTGTTATATTTCAATATAGCATCGCTAAACTCATAGGTTTTAAAGAAGCGTATAACGTCTTTGCACATGTGCTTATGTGCATTATTTTTAGCTCAGTTGTTTTAATTACAAAAAGATTATTTTGGAGTCTTATTTTACTACTAATTGTAATTTTACCTACTTTATATGTTTCAATAGGTTCTTGGAATTCTCTGCACCAAGATACTACTGTAGGAATAATTTTTAGTGCCGTAATTGCTTTATATATTCAGTCTAAAAAGTATAATAACTTGTTATTGTCATTTATTCTAATCATCCCGACTATATTTATTTTACCGAATATTAAAGAGGTAGGTTATTGGCTTTCTTATTTTGTAATTTTCTTCGTTATAGGCGATCAAATTTTAGAAAAGAATTTTAAAAATTTAAAAATAAGTTTTATTTTGATGTTTTTACCGATAACTTCAAAAGTTTTATGGTTTTATTACAATAAAAATTTAGGAGTAATGAAAGGAGAGTGGTTTGCAAACCCTATATTTATGCAAATACCGTTCAGCTCCGTAGTAAATTTAGTCAGAATGAATCCAGAAGAATTGGATATTATAAAAATAATGTTTTGGAAGTCATTATCTTATTTTTATTCCGCTACTATGCTTTATATTTACCTTATTATTGGTATAACTATAGTTTTTTTACGAACCTATGGTCCAATTCTTTTAAAAGATTTTTTAAAGAAACTATCTTTATTATTTATGGGACTTGGGTTATATATAATTTTTAGATTTGAATTATATATTACTTCATTCATGCAGATAGAAAAAATAAATATATATTCTTATGATAGATATTTAATTAGTTATACTGCCGTGTTTGCTTTCTGTGCGATTAGCTTTATCAAAATTTTGATAGAAAAAGAAAATCTTACATTACTTAACACTAAAATATTCGCATTTTTAAGTTTTATTTTAGCTATTATTTCTGTATACGAGTTTAAAAAAGTTTTACGTTTTCCAAATGCTGATCCTCATTATTTTTATGAGCGTAGAAATTGGATTAATGGTTTAATCAAAGATGGTTTAAACGAGAATAGACAATTTAAAGAAAATAACTTTAATATGCTTGATTGTTATATTTATAGATATCTTGAAGCTCCTACCGTAAAGCAATCAAATGTCAGAAAATGCTTAGAGCATATAAGTCCTGAGCATGCTGAGGTTTATATAGAAAAGATAGAATAGGTTCTTTGAAGGAAAATAAAGTTATTTGTATTTTTAGATATTTTTTAGCGAAAATTAATAAGATTTTTGATAGGATATTATTCATATTTCAAAAAAAAATCTTATAATTTGCAGCAAAAAATAGCTGAAATTAAATCTTTTTAGAGATGTCCACAGAACCTAAGATAATGAAAAAAGAACAAAAGGATAATATGTTTGAGACATCAAACTTAAAAGATAAATTTTCTAAAATATACGAGGAGAATCTGTTTAAAGGCAGGCATTCTCGCTCCGGTGAAGGGTCAGATTTTGTACAAACGGAAGTTATTAGAAATGAATTACCTAGAATAATTAAAGAATATAATATCAAGGCTTTTCTTGATGCACCTTGCGGTGATTGGTATTGGATGCAAGAAACTAAGCTTGGTGACGGTGTTAAATATATAGGTGTTGATATTGTAGATAATTTAATAGAAAAAAATAATAAGGAATTTGGTAATTCTTTTACATTTTTTAGAAAAGTTAATTTAACCGAAAATTATTTGCCAAGAGCTGATCTTATCTTTTCAAGAGATTGTTTAGTGCATTTAAGCTTTTTTGATGCTTTAAAAATGATATCTAATTTTAAGCTTTCCGGAGCTAAATATTTATTAACTACTACTTTTGTAAATCTAGCAGAAAATAAGGAGTTAGAAGGAGAAAATAGTTTTTGGAGACCATTAAATATGGAATTAGCTCCTTTTAATTTCCCAAAGCCGCTTTTGTTAATAAATGAAGATTGTACAGAAGAAAACGGTAAATATTCTGATAAGAGTTTAGGCTTATGGAAGCTAAAGGATATAAAAATGAGTTACCTAGAAAATAATTTAGTTAAGCCTTTAATTAAACAGATCTTTAACAAGATTATACGAAATTAAAAAACTAATGTTTAAAAAGCTACTCATATTTATATTAAGTTTTATTGTTTATGGAGATAAAGTTGTTATGGCAGAAGAAACAAAGATACCTACGGTTAGCGTAATTATCGCTACTTATAACAGGGATAAGTTTATAGGTGAGGCGGTACAATCTATACTTAACCAAACCTATAAAGATTTTGAAATTATTATAGTTGATGATGGGTCAAATGATTCTACGAAAGAAATAATAGCATCATTGAAAGACCCAAGAATAAATTATTATTATCAAGAAAATAAAGGACGTTCTAAGGCTAGAAATAAGGCGCTTGAGCTTGCTAGAGGTAAATATATTACTTTCCTTGATTCTGACGATTTATATCTTCCAAATAAGCTTGAGATACAAGTTGATTATATGGAAAAAAATTCTGATATATATATGATTTATACTTCTGCTTATTGTATTGATGAAGTAGGAAATAGTTTAAAGCATAAATATGAGGCAAAAACTTCGGGACGGATTTATAAAGATATTGCATTTTTTGTTCCTGTAACTATTACATTACCAACTGTTATGGTAAGACGTGAAGTATTCGAAAAAGCAGGTAATTTTGATGAGGTTATGTATCGTTTTGAAGATACCGATATGTGGCGTCGTATATCAAAACATTATGAAATTGGAGCGATTTCTGAATTTACCTGTAAACTGCGAACACATAGCGACAATCATTTGTTAAATCAAGATCCTGTAAAAATAGCTTCAGCTTTAAAATATTATTCTTTAAAAATTTTAAATGAAGATCAAGAATATGGGATACCGTTTTTAGAAAAAAACATATCAAATCTTTATATTCATTATGGACAAGCATTACAAACAGTACAAGAGTTTGCTTCTACGGGAGATGAATTAATTAGAATTGCTAAAATGCTTAATCCTGATCAGATAGCACATACTGTTTCGAATGAAGAAAATAAGCAAACTACGTGTGGTTTTTCAGCTGCATTTTATCACATAAAATGTGCTATTAAATGTGTATATCGTCAACTAAAATCAATTTTGTCCTAATATGTTTCCAAAAGTTTCTATTATCATTCCGGTTTACAAGGGTTCTAACTATATGCGTGAAGCTATAGATAGTGCGTTAGCTCAAACTTATAACAATATTGAGGTTATAGTTATTAATGATGGTTCACCGGATAATGGTGAAACAGAGCGTATTGCATTATCATATGGCAATAGAATACGTTATTTTTCTAAGGAAAACGGTGGCTGTGCCTCAGCTTTAAATGTCGGCATACAAAATATGCAAGGTGAATATTTTTCATGGCTAAGTCATGATGATGTATATTTGCCTAATAAAGTTGAGCATCAAATTAGTATATTAAGTAAGCTAGATAATAAAAACACTATTCTTTATTGTGGTTATGAGCTAATTAATAAAAAATCACATTCTTTATATTTTGTAAGACCTGAGGATAGATACTCAAAAGAAAAGCTCGATATTCCGCTATTTCCTCTTTTGCGAGGATTAATTCATGGATGTGCTTTGTTGATACCTGCAAAATATTTTAAGGAGGTAGGATTATTTGATGAAACACTTAAACATACTCAAGATTATGATTTATGGTTCAAGCTTTTTCGTATAGCACCTATTCATTTTGATTCTGAAGTTCTTATAAAATCAAGAGAGCATCCTGAGCAAAGTACTCGTGTTGTTCCTAATCAGTTAGAAGAATGTGAAGTTTTGTGGTCAGGTTTCTTAAAAAAAATAACTAAAGAAGAAATGATTAGAATAGAAGGTTCGACTCATGAATTTTTATATAGAATTTCTGCATTTTTAAAACAAACCGGATATATAAAGTCAAGTGAATTAGCTCTTTCTATGGCTGATAAAGAAGCGATCAAGGTTAAAATTAGCGTAATTATACCTGTGTATAATGCTATTAATTTTGCTATTCAGGCTATAGAAAGTGTACTTGTTCAAACTCATGAAAATTTTGAATTGATTGTAATAAATGATGGATCAACAGAAGATACTACGAAATTACAAGAAATATGTCAGAAAGATCCAAAAATAATATATATTACTCAAAGAAATAAAGGTCCTGCTGCTGCTAGAAATGAGGGAATAGAAAAAGCTACCGGTGAATATATTGCATTTCTTGATGCCACTGATTTATTTATGCTGAATAAGTTAAAAGATCAATTAAAGTTTATGGGTGAGAATATTTTCAAATTTTCACATACTTCATATGAAGAAATAGATTTATTAAATAGGTCTCTTAAGTATATTCCATCCGGTACTTTTTCAGGCAAAATTTTTCCAAGGATTATATATTATAATCCTATAGCTACTTCAACTGTTATGGTTAAATCCTCTCTTCTAAAAGAAAATAAGTTTCCTGAAACTGTAAGAGAGGGAGAGGATCGTTGTCTTTGGGTTGCTTTATCCGGTAAAAATTTGTTAGGGGGGGATGATTCTGTACTATCAAAAGTTAGAGTTGATACTTCTTTACCTAAGCATGCAATATCGAAAAAAGAATCATTGCGTACTATAAATGTTGCTGCCTTTGTTGCTAACGATGAATATTTAAGCGAGTTTAGCTCTTTACTTATTTATTCGTTATCTAAAGCAATGAAACATCTAAAATATTTAAAAAAGAAAGGTGTAATAGGTAAAGTATTAATTGAAAATGATTATAATCGTCCAATGAGTCTTATTGCTGCAGCAATTTATTCTCTAAAAAAACAAGGGATACGTGCAACTATTATAAAAATATTTAGATGGATAAGAAAGCGTATCAACGAGAGATAGTCCAAAGTAACTTTATATTTTATGCTCCTAGTATACATACAGGGGGTGGCTTAGTACTATTAAAAGAAATACTCGACATTAAGGATTTTATCAATAATTGTAGGTATATTTATTTAGATGAAAGGATTAAGTCTCAATTAAATTTACCGGACTCTATAAAAAATATTATTTTTATTAAGTCAAGGTTATTAGCCGAGTGGAAATTAAAGAAAGATTGTAAAACTGATGATACGATTCTATGTTTTCACGGATTACCGCCTTTATTCCCCGTAAAAAGTAAGGTAATTGTATTTTTGCAGAATCGTATTTTGTTAGAATCTCTAAAAAATAATAACTATTCTTTCCGGATATTATTAAGAAAAATATGGTTGTGTTTAGGTGCTAAACCTAATGTAAGATATATAGTGCAAACACTTTCTATGCTTAATATTGCAAAGGAGTTTTTAGGAAAAAATATAAATATTACAATATTACCTTTTGCTCCTCAAAATAGTACAATAAAAACAAAAAATTCAAGCGTTAAAAAGTTTGATTTCATTTACCCTGCAAGCGGTGAGTCCCATAAAAATCATCTTAATTTGTTTAAAGCTTGGAAAATACTTGCTGATGAAAATATAAAACTTTCTTTAGCCGTAACTATCAATACCGAGTTATATCCTGAACTTTCAAAAGAGTTACAAAAATATAATTTAAATATAATTAATTTAGGTGAGATATCTTTAAATGAAGTTTTAAAGTTATACCCTCAAACTTCTGCGGTAATTTATCCTTCAAAGTCAGAATCATTTGGTTTGCCCCTAATTGAAGCAACGGAGTATAAGATTCCGATTATTGCTTCCGAACTTGATTATGTAAGAGATGTAGCAAATCCTGTGCAAACATTTGACCCTAGTTCTCCTTTATCAATCGCAAGAGCAGTAAGACGATTTTTGAATAATAGTGAAGCTGTAATAAATATCAATTCGGCAGAAGAGTTTTTAAAGGAATCTGTTAAGTAATTTATTCCTCCAATATCTTAACTTTCGCTCCGTCATTTATTTTTGTCAGACCTTCCGTGACTACTAAATCACCTTTATGAATATCATCAGAAGTAACTTCTATTAAACCGTTGGTACGCAAGCCAATTTTTACATATATTTGCTTTACGGTATCACCCTCTATTTTGTAAATAAAATTGCCTTGATTATTTCGTTGAATAGAGCCTTCGGGAACGGCTAAATTTTCATGAGGATTAAGTATAAGCGAGACATCTACATAACTATTATGCAGGATGTTAGTGCCTGGCGGTAAGCTAATTTTAGCTGTGATAGTGCCGTTATCCGATAAATAATGTGAGACGGCAAAGATTTTACTTTTGATTTTTTCTTTGATTAAAACTTCTGTACCAGTTGAAACTTTAGTACTTAGAGATTCAGGTAGCTCAATTAAAACGCTTTGTGTAGCATCTTTTCCGGTAATGCTAAAAAGATAATCGCCTATCTTTATTTCGTCACCTACCATAGGCTTAATGACGCCTATCTTGCCCGCATATGGTGCAGTAATGATCATATCGCTATATATTTTTAAGGCTCTGGAGTAGTTAAATTTAGCTTCTTCAAGCTCGCTTTTTGCTCTTTTATGTTCTTCGCTGCTAACAAATCTTTTGGCAAATAAGGCTTCTTTTCTATTATACTCCTCTTGCTTAGTATTAAGCATAGCTTCCGCACGTGATTTAGTAGTTTCGGCTATATCTTTATCCATTGCCAGTAATATCTCGCCTTCTTTAACTATTTGCCCTTGTTTTGCCGAGACCTGCTCGACAATACCGGAAATATTCGCATAATAATCACGGCTATTATCATTTTGACATTGACCGACTACATTAAACACTTCATAAAGCTTAGCGACTTCTACTTTAGCAGTTTTTACTCCTATAATTTTCTCTTCTTCTTTCTTACTTGCAAAAGTATAAAAGGAAGCAAATAGGACAAAAAGAACAATAAGTTTTGTGTGCATAATATTTACTAATTAAAGATAGCTTTGATGCATGGATCGGCTCTATCACTGTCATCCCGTGATTTATTCACGGGATCCAGGAAAACATATAAAAACTTGTTTTTATATGTTTATTTTATTAAATATTTTTTCTGGATCTAGTTCCCAAGCCACGGTATGACATTGAGCGGGTTTTTTGATCCATGCAAAAATGCTCCGTTCGCTTGCAATGACGGGAAACAAAACTTAAAGCTTTTTAAGCTTCTCGTCCGTCAACCATTTTAATTCTCTTTCTAAAATCTCAAATCTGATTTTTTCTAATTGTTCGTCAAGATCAGGTTCGGGTACGATCGCAGAACCCATAAACTCAAAACCTTGGTAATTAATTTTTAGTTTACTACAGGTTTGTTGTAATGATAATAAATTTTCTTCTATATCATCAATAAATATTATTGATTTTGGAAAATAATTTGTTTTATGTAACACATATTCAAGTACGTCGCCTTTATCATATTCTGCCGTGTAAATTATTCCGTCTTTTAAAGTCGGTTTACCGTATCCGGCATTAAAATCTTCAATTATAATTTCGTCGTCTAAAGGTGATAATTCTCGAAAGTTTACTTTTAATGAAGTTAATTCTCGCACTCTCCATTCTATCATATCTTCAATTATTCCGAATTTTCCGGTTGGAAGTTTAGTAAGCCCCATTGCCGGAATATTTTTTTCTTTAAGTAAAGCAAGAATCGTTAAAATATCATCATTTACAAACCTAGCAGTACGGTCTTTTAAAACCACGCTCATTAATAATTTACATTGGTCTATCGGAAGCCTTTTCTCGATATCATTAACTAATTCTTTGCGATAATCGTGCGTTAACCTAGATTCATCGCTGTCCATAACTACTACTTCGTCAATGTCAAAAAGCACTAAGCAAGTTTCATCCGCTGCCTTTATTGCTTCTATAACTTCTTTGAAATCATGAATCTTATTTATTTTACTATGCATATATTGTATACTCGCTGAATTTGAAAAATTGGCTTCGTCGCTTTGTAAACCTTCGGATGCTCACGTACTATTGTACGCTCCGCTCCTCGGCTTACAGACTCCTTGCTCTTTTCCAAATTGAGCTTCGTCTACTAACTTTTTATTTATTAGATATATCACTTCTTCTAGGGAATTTGTCATTACTTTTAAATCTTCTTCTCTATTTAAATTATGGTGACCATCTTTAATTAGCTTCATTATTATTTGTTTGCTTGTTATTTTTTCTAGCAACTTAAGCGAAGTATTATAAGGCACGTCCTCATCTAACATCCCGTGAATTAGATGCACCGGCACATCTATATTTATTTCGTTTTTTGTTAATAATAAATGTTTTTTTGCATCTTCTATTAATTTATAACCGATAGGGTAAGTATAGCTACATCTTTTACCGCCTATTTCTAGCACCCCCTCTTTTTGCATTTTGATTTGATCTTCGGCTGATATATTTTGCCAGATCTCTTCGGTAAAATCAGGAGCAGGAGCTAAGCAAATAAGTCCTTTTACTTTATTCGGAAACTTTAGAGCCGTAAGAAGTGCAAGCCAGCCTCCCATGCTTGAGCCTACTATTATTGCTTGATCCTCAATTAGTTTGTCTAGAACTAGCTCCACGCCTTCAAGCCAGTCGCTAATTGTTTGATCTGCAAATGTTCCTAAAGACTCTCCATGACCAAAATTATCAAAAATAGTAAAATTATAATTGTTTTTTTTGCAATAATCTATTAAATAGAGAGCCTTAGTAGAATTCATGCTCGACATTAAGCCGTGTAAAAAAATTACAGGCGGAACATTTGTATAATTATTTCTATAATTATTATAGACAATGAATTTGTCTTGTGTTCTATTATAAAGCTTGTGCATTTTAAATAATTATTTAAATAGATTGAGTATTTAATGCCTTCATTAAAGTCACGATACAATAAATATACTATTTTGCAAGTAGTTCCTGCTTTGGTCTCGGGAGGAGTAGAGCGGGGGACGATAGAAGTTGCAAAAT
The DNA here is from genome assembly GCA_020404425.1 of Rickettsia endosymbiont of Pyrocoelia pectoralis. Classification (GTDB taxonomy): domain Bacteria; phylum Pseudomonadota; class Alphaproteobacteria; order Rickettsiales; family Rickettsiaceae; genus Rickettsia. The sequence goes on along the minus strand of DYDX01000049.1, from coordinate 20,126 downwards.
ACCTTAAAACTCTTGGTCACATCCCAATCATAATCTCGGCAGGCGGCACGCTGGTTAAGGAGCTAGATAATGAGGATATATTGCATATTGAAATGAATAGTAGCAGTAAAAATCCTTTTATAATCCTTAATAATGCAAGATTAATAGCCCAAATAATTAAAAAATATAACGTTGATATAGTCCATACGAGATCAAGAGCACCGGCATGGAGTGCATATTTTGCGGCAAAATGGACAAACGTCAAATTCCTAACTACCTTTCACGGTATTTATAACGCTCCGAATAGTTTAAAGCGATATTATAATAGTATAATGTTAAAAGGCGAGAAAGTTATTGCCGTTTCCAATTTCGTAAAACAACATTTGCTTGAAAAATATAATGTTGACGAGAAGAAGATAGTAGTAATTGAGCGAGGAGTAGATTGCGATTATTTTGATCCGGCAAATTTAATTCCGAGAAACCTAGAAAAATGCCGTGAAAAATATGATGCACCGAGTAACGTGCCCATAATATTAATGCCTTCTAGAATGACAAATTGGAAAGGTCATCTTGTGCTGGTTGAAGCATTAAGTAAGTTAAAACATAGGAACTTTTACTGTTTGATGGTTGGTGATTTGTCAAAGCACCCTAACTTTACTAATAGAGTAAAGGAGCTTATTGCTAATTTAAAACTGCAAAATAAAATTCAAATTTTCGGCAATGATTCGGATATAATAAATCTTTACGGCATTTCCGATATTATAGTTTCAGCCTCAATTGAACCCGAAGCTTTTGGTCGTACTATTATAGAAGGGCAAGCAATGGAAAGGCTTGTTATTGCGACTAATATAGGCGGGGCTACCGAAACGATAAGCGATAATTTAACCGGTTTTCACGTAAAGCCAAACGATACCGAAGATTTAGCTCAAAAAATAGAATATTGTCTATCAATTTTAGCTACCGATGAGGCTAAAAAAATCCAAACTGCTGCAAGGCGTACGGTAATTGATTCCTTCTCTCTTGATCTAATGCTACGAAAAAATCTTGAAGTCTACAAAGAAATTATGAAAGAAAAATAAGATTTTTTCTTCATAGTTATTTGTACATATCTATAAAAAATCATGAATAAGTTTAAAAATATTGCAATTTGCGGCGGGGGTAGTTTTGGTACTAGCCTCGCATGTTTAGCTGCAAGGAACAATAAGAACGTTACTTTATTTATGCGGGATGAAAAAATAGTAGATGAAATTTTGCATAACAAAACTAATACCAAATATTTAGGGGATATTAAATTACCGCACCATTTACAAGCTGCTACCACACTTGATAATATAAAAGATTTTGAACTGATTATTATTGCAGTACCGTCTTATGGTTTTGATGATACGATAAAATTACTTCGAACTTATATTTCTACCGATAATATTCTACTAATTACTACAAAAGGCTTTGCTAATAATCCTACCGAATTATTTTCGGATAGGCTTAAAACTCTATTGCCGAATAACCCTGTAGCCTTTCTATCCGGACCAAATTTGGCAAAGGAGCTAGCAAGCAATTTACCTGCTTCGGCAACTATTGCAAGTTTAGATATAGATTTAGCAAATAAAATAGCTTATAATTTAACTTCGGAATTTTTTATTACTAGTGCCGTTAGCGATATTATAACATTGCAGGTGGCAGCAGGTTTAAAAAATATCTTTGCTATTAGAAGTGGAATCGATATGGCAAAAGGGCAAGGTGAGAATGCAAGAGCAACGTTAATGATCTCTGCTTTAAAGGAAATAGCACTGTTATCCCAAGCCTTAGGCGGTACGCCGGATGCAGATATTTTATTAGAAGCGGGAGTACTGGGGGATTTAATACTTACCTGCTACTCGAGTAAATCACGTAATACAAAATTTGGTTACGAGTTTGGGGTTAGTAATAATAAAGGGAAATTTTTAGAAGAATACAAAGAACTAGTAGAAGGAAGAGAAGCTTTAAAATTAGTTTTAGAGTTGATCAAAAAATATAATTTAAATATGCCGATTGTTTCTTCTTTGGCTAACATCTTGTATGTCATTCCCGCTTCCGCGGGAATGACATAGAACAAAACTGTCCGGTACTATAGGCTTGTCCACGGGATGACAGACAGTAAAATAAATTTACTAATATGATAAAAATAAAACAAGAAATATCAAAAAATACTTTGCAAGTAATACTGAAATTACTATTTGCTTTGATGTGTTTTTTTATAGTGTTATTTCCTGAATTTGCTTATAAAATCGGGATTAAAAGTAGAATTTTTCCGGCGATGGAAATTATATTTATTTATTACTTTATGACTCTATATTCCTTAAATATGCTCGGGATATTTTTTATCGGCTTACTGCTAGATCAAGTTACTGCTACGCCATTTGGGACAAATTCGTTAGTTTTCTTGTCGGCATACATAATTTTTAGGCTATGTTCAAGATTTTTCGTATCTAAAAATTATTTGGTAAATTTTATTATTTTTTGCGTTTATTGTTTGTTCGTACTAAACTTTAAATATTTTCTGATAACGGTCAAAAATTTAGAGATAGACGGATATTTAACAATTTTCTTGCAATATTTAACAACTATATTTTCTTATAATTTAGTTCGTCTTTTACTCGATTCTCCTATATCTTACTTTAAAGAACATGCTAAACAAAAAAATACTGCATAATGAGTTAATATCACGCCGTGCTTTTATAATCGGAGCAGGAAAGCTTGGTCTTTTATCGTTGCTAGGTATGAGGATGTTTTATTTGCAGCTTATCAAAAGTGACGAGTATAAGACGTTATCGGATAAAAATCGTATAAATTTTGTGGTAATACCGCCTGCTAGGGGGCGGATTTATGATTTAGAAGGCAATATTTTAGCAACTAATAATCCTTGCTATCAGTTATTAATAGATAGAAGTATTAATAATAATTATTTAAATGAACTGAAAATAATTGCAGAAATTCTAAATTTTTCCGAAGAAAAATTTAATCAAGTAAAGCAGAAGATAAAAGCTTCCAGCCGTCATACCCCTTTGCTAATATTCGACCAACTTAATTGGCAACAAGTTTCCTTAATTGAAGAGCAAAAGCACAAACTAACCTCGATATTTATAGATATAGGATATTTGAGGTCATATCCTTTTTCAGGTTCGGCTTCTCATTTGATCGGATATCTCGGGCAAATCAACGAGCAGGAAAAACAAGAGTTAAATATAAACGGTTTAAGTGACTATAATATCGGTAAGTTTGGTATAGAAAAATACCATGATGACAAATTACGAGGGGAATTCGGTTATAAGAAAATAGAGGTTAATGCTTACGGTAAGCAGGTTCGGGAAATTTCAGGCAACCCTAGTAAATCGGGAAATGATATTCACCTAAATATTGATGCAAAGCTTCAAGAGCAGGTGCAGCAATATTTAAATCCGCAAGGTTCTTCGGCAATAGTTATGGATACTAGTAACGGGAATGTATTAATTTGTGCTTCCACTCCCGGGTTTGAGGCAAATAATTTTAGCAAATTAACGGGTGATTATTGGCAAAGTCTAATGAGTGATCCTTATAAGCCTTTGATTAATAAGGTAATACAAAATTCTTATCCGCCCGGTTCGGTCTTTAAAATAATTACCGTGCTTGCTGCCCTAGAAGCCGGTATTAAGCCGAATAAAACAGTTTTTTGTAGCGGCGGTTCGGTTCTCGGTACTAATAGCTTTAGATGCTGGCAGCATCAAGGACACGGCAGTCTTGATATGCTATCTGCCCTAAAGCATTCCTGTAATACTTATATGTATGAACTATCACGGATAATAGGGGCAGATAAAATTCTTGAGGTTGCTAGGGAATTTGGCTTAGGTACGAAAACCGGTATTGATTTATTGCCCGAAAGTAAAGGCTTCGTGCCGTCAAAAGAATGGAAAAAGGATAAATTAAAACTCCCTTGGTCAATAGGGGATACTTTTAATCTAGCAATCGGGCAGGGCTTCTTAGGCGTTACGCCGATCCAGCTTGCAAGATTTATTACGGCTATTGCAAGTAACGGTAGGTTATATACCCCGCGTATAGTAAAAAATGATCCTGAATTTTATAATGTTAATATTAACCTTGAGAACATCAAATTGATACAAGAGGGGCTTTATAACGCAGTAAATGTTGCAGGCGGCACTGCTTATTATAACAGAATAGTAGGTGAAGATAGACAGCTTGCCGGTAAAACGGGTACTTCGCAGGTGCAAGGCAAAGCCAACGCTAAAGACGACTTAAGCCGTGACTCGATTGCATGGGAGCGACGTAATCATGCTTTATTTTTAGGATTTGCGCCTTACCATAACCCTAAATATTCAATTGCCGTTTTTGTCGATCATGGGGGAGGAGGAAGCAAAGCCGCCGCACCCATAGCCCGTAAAATCATGTCTGACGTGCTGGATAAGTATTTATAATAATGGTTAGATTTATGAAAATAAAAAGAAATGTCGGAGCTGAAATTTTACAATCAATCAGGGACATAAAGGCAGGTAAAGGGTATGTAGTACGTAAAGCAATTGAATATTATTTACAGGAAATGCAAGAAGATATGGAGGACGCTAAAATTGCTTTACAAAGAGTTAATGCTCCTGATTTTAAAACTTACACTACTGACGAAGTTAGGGAATGGTTAAAAAAGAAAAATGTTTAAAGTTATATGGGAAAATAAAGCACGTGCAGAATTAGCTGAATTGCCTTACCCTTTAAAAATCAACAGTAACCGTTATAAAAATCGGTCATAGAGCTAATATATATTAATAGCTATTATCTATTTACAATACATTAAAAAATTAATTTGATTTTTACCATGCTTTACCATGTAACATGGTTAAGACTAATTTAGGATAAAATATGTTAGAAGAGCTAAAAGAATTATTTTTTGAATTATGCCAAAAAAAGCAAAATTTATCAGAAGAAAAGGTATTAGAACTTAAACAAGCATTTGAATCTGAAATGCGTACAATAGAAGAAGTAGTATCTTTAGCTGCTCGAAATGATTTTGTACCTGTATTAGAGTATTTTGCTAAAAATGGAGGAGATTTACATTGTATAGTAAAAGAATGTGAAGAAAATGTAAATTTACTCAATATTGCAGTAGCAGAAGGTTCTTTTGATGTCGTAAATTATTTATTTGCCCATAATTTTACCGTAGATCAAAGAGTTTCTGAAAATGCTAGAACGCCTTTTCATTCAGCTGTTGAATGAAACAATATTGAAGCTGTAAAGCGTTTATTAAAAAAAGGTGCAAATATTAATGCTGAATATGAATTTGGAAGAGTAAAAACTGCTTTACATGATGTTTTTATTTATAGATGTGATGCAGACGGCGTAGAATATAACCATATTGACATGGCTACATTTCTTATTAAGTACGGTATACAAATCCCGGACAATATAGATGAATTGCGTGATGATGTGGTAATAAGATTAGGTCCTATTAAAGAACCTATCAAAGATTTTCTAGTATCTATAAAACAACTCGAGAATTTACAAGGTAATGATTTTATTAATGCTTATGAAGCTTTAGCTCCCGAAGTTCAAGAAATTTGGGATATTAGAGTATCGAGAGATCATTTAAAGGAGCTTGCTAAATTTATTTCAAACAAATTTAGCAGTGAAACTATTATAGAATATCAAGAATATGCTGCTCTTAGAGAATATAGCAGTTTACCAAAACATAAAAAGGATGCATTAGAACTCTTTTTACCTGATACAAATTTTACCTTTGATGACCTTGTAATAGTAGATAATTATATAGAAGATCATTCCTTGGAATTTGACGATATCAAAATAGCTGGAGCAGATTCTAATACTTAATAAAAAGTATAGTTTTGCAGCTTATAATTTATTTACTTACTTCACTTAATATGTTAATGTGTCTCAAATATTAATATTTATTAGGTAATTTATGGCGCCGTCAAATATACCCACTCTTGAAGAGCTAGAAGCAAGACTTGCAAAACTTAAAGGCATTCCTCCGTCAACGGAAGAATTAGAAGCAAGATTAGCTAAATTACAAGATAGACCTTATCAGCCTTCAAAAGAGCCTATTGATGAGGTAGGTAAGTTGATGGAACAAATGACATCAGAACTGAGTTTAGAGCAGAAAAGCAAAAATTTCAGTAACCAAAAAGATCAAGTTTTGCGTGATAGGTTAGATAAATTAAAAGAAAGCAGCCCTACTAAAACTCTGCCAAAGTTAAGTATAATTACTGATAGTATAAAGGCTCAAAGAGATATGGCTAGTAGGGTTGCAAAGCAAACTAAAGAACCGGAAGTAAGAAGACCTGTAGCTGAGTTAGTTATTAATCTAGATGAGTTAAGTAAGATTACGGCGGATATATCACCTAAACTCAAAAAACAGGAAGATAAAGTATTCGATATGATTGCCGGTGCCTTAACTAAAATTTATGAGGGCATAAAAAAAATAGCTACACCTGCAGTTAACATTTTAAAGAAAATAGGTAGTACATTTATTGATTCTATTAAATCGCTTTCTAAAAACTCTCCTAATAAGGGCATGGAAGAAAGTAAAGCAGGATTCTCTGAAAAATCTTCTAATAAGCAAATGGAAGAATCTAAGGCAAGCTTAAAAGATTTATATAAATCATATGCTGATTTAAAGGGTGTTGACGAAAAAGTAAAAAAAGAATTTCTTAAGAATCATTATGCACAAATTGATAATATAAAAACTCCGCAGGAAATGTTTTTAGAAACTGCTAAGATTACTAAATCTATAGCTATCGCCGGAGCAAAAAAAGTGCAGCAGATTAGTCATAAGATTAGTTATACGAATGATCTTCAGCATAATGGTAGTTTAACCCCTCCTGCAACCCCTAATGTGAATAGGAATTCTACTAAACGAGGTGCTGGCAGGTAATTTTGTTTTATGTCTTTCTGCGTAAATACTTCATCGTCATTGCGAGCAAGCATCGCTCGCGCGGCAATCTCGTAAAACATCCTGAGATTGCTTCGTCAATTACTTTGTAATTTCCTCGCAATGACGACTCCGGTATCCACGCAACAATGCCATCACGGGATGACACCGGTTGTCTTAGCCTTATCAAAAGAAGTATTTTTAATTTCGGCATTAGTAAAATCGGTATTTGTTAAATCGCTACCGGTGAAATTAGCTTGATCAATTTTAGCCGATTTAAATATACTATCCGTTAGTACCGAATTTGAAAAATCGGTTTTATTAAGCACGGAGTTTGAAAAATCTGCATTATTTAACGTAGAGTTTTTAACTGCACTATTTGTTAAATCGGTATTTTTAAAAACAGCATTAGAAAAAATTACTTTATTAAATATCAAATTACTAAGGTCAAGATTTGCTAAATTCATGTTAGTAAGATTAGTTGCTTTTTGTAAATCTTTCACCGAATTAATTACTATATTTGTAGGAAATTTACTAAAACTATCGCTATTTAGAATAAGATTATTTGAAAAATTACTATTAACAAAACTAGAATCTGTATAGCTACTATTATTTATTTGTGAAGAAGTAATAGAGGAATTATTAAACGTAACATTCGTTAAAGTGGAGTTTATTAAAGCCGTTTGGTTTAAGTTAGCTGCCGTAATTTTCGTATCTGAAAAATTTACGTTTTGCATTAAAGCTTTGGAAAAATTTACTTTATTAAACTGACTATTGGTAATATTTGAATTTATTATTTCGCTATTATTAAGGTCGTTATTAATTACTATCAGCTGTTTAAAATCGTTGTTACTAAAGATAGCATTAGCACAACTTACATTATCTAGCGTAATATTTGACCCTACCATTTTATTAAGCCTTGCGAAATTAGCACTACTATTTTTTATTGATAAATTACTGAATTTATTATCATTAAAATTTGTATTATTTAGTAGACTATTATCGATTTTTAGTTGAGTTAAACTTGAGCTGCTAATAGTACTATTGTGAAAATCACACTTAGTTATATTTATATTTTTCAGTGTAGAATCCTGAAAAGAAGTATAAGAAAAGAAAGAATTAGTACTTTGTACATCATTAAAATTTACCTCATTAAATATGCTTTGGGTAAAATTAGAATTTTCAATTACTACAGAAGTTAGTTTTGTTTTGCTTAAGTCGCTAGATTCACAATAATTATTAATAAACCGGCTATTAATTATTATGCTACTTTCTAAATCCGCACCGTAAAATATTGAGTTTGCTATATTAATATTTTTAAAGCGACCATTTTTAAGAATAGCCCTTTGTAGATTAGCTTGATCGATGTTGTTATCGCTCATCAATATATTACTCAAATCAGAATTTTCAAAATTAACATTTTTGATAGTAGCTTTGTTAAAGGCAGTATTACTAAAATTTGACTGAATGAAATTTATATCTTGTAGTGTAATGCTATCAAAAACTGAACCTTGAAAATCAGCTTTGTAACCGGAAATATTTTGCATTACCGTATTTTTAAAGTTACTTTCCTGAATTATAGCATTTGTAAGTATTGCTTTGTCTAAATTAGCTCCCGTAAAATCGGCACGTAATATTTCGCAAGACGTTAAATCAATTCCCGATAAATCTTCATTTGTTAATTTAACGCCGATCAGTTTTACTCCTCTTAAATTATGACCGAATTGTTCTTTAAGGTTAACCTTAAGATTTTTGGCATTTTTTCCTGCAATGTAATTTCGAATTGCCGTACTTTGAGTATCGGTAAGTAGACCGTTTGCATCACGCGTTGGTTCTGAGCAGCTGCTTAATAGTAAAACTACTATTACCGATAATAAATTCTTAAGCATTAGCTTCCTCATATTCTTCATCATTTAGCCTATTCGTCGGAGGTATATGTAAGCTTAATAATTTTAACTTACGATGCAATGCCGATCTTTCCATACCAACAAATGATGAAGTTTTTGAAATATTGTTATTAAATCTACTCATCTGTGCAGATAAATATTGACGCTCGAAGACTTCTCTTGCTTCTCTAAGCGGCATAGATAACATATCAAAACTATCTTCAAGTTTAGTAAGGTTAGCACTATTTGCCAAAATTTCCGAAGGTATCATATAAGGTTTGATAACGTCGTTATTTCCTGTTGTAAGAGGGTTCATAATCAAAGTCCACTCAACAACGTTACGTAATTGTCTAATATTTCCAGGCCATTCGTAAGATTGCAGTGCTGCGATGGTTTCATCGGCAAAACTACGCTCTTTCAAACCTGAAAATTTTGAGAGTTGTCTAACAAAATATTTAACTAGCAGCGGTATATCTTCTTTTCTTTCGTATAGTGAAGGTATTTTTAAAGAAGACACGTTAAGGCGATAATATAAATCCTCTAAAAACTTACCGTTATTTACTTCTTCTTGGATATTTTTAGAAGTACCGGTTATGATTTTTATATCGACTTTAACTACTTTTCCGCAAGGCTTTTTAATAGTTTGATCTTTTAAAAATTTAAGTAATTTTACTTGGATAGGAACGGGTATGTTGCTGATTTCGTCTATGTATAAAGTACCGTTATTGGCAAATTCTAAAATAGTAGGGCGTTTATTAGGGTTGTTGCTGTTTTCCTGTTTTCCCGGCTCACCGAATAACTCTTGATTAATTTTTTCTAGATTCATGCCGGTAGGGCTGAAAATAATAAACGGATTATTAACTCTCTTAGATTTTTTGTGAATTAATCTTGCGGCTAACTCCTTACCGCTTCCTACTTTACCGTGGATCATGATACGGCTACTGGAACTTGCAGCTTTGTCTATTTCCATTTTAAATTTTACGGTAACCGAGGAGTCGCCTATTAACTCGGTTTTATCTATAACTTTTGATTTTAAATCGATATTCTCACGCTTTAATTTTGTTACTTCGCATGCCCGCTTAAGTAGAATAACTAACTTATCATTGTTAAAAGGCTTTTCTATATAATCATAAGCACCCATTTTGATAGCATTTACTGCCGTTTCTATCGTACCGTGACCGCTAATAATTATCACCGGCATTAAAGGATAACGTTTTTTGATTATCTCTAGAATCCCAAGACCGTCAATTTCGCTTCCTTGAAGCCAAATATCAAGTATAACTGCAGATACCGGTTTTTCGGCAAGTATTTTAAGAGCTTGAGTACTATTAGCTGCAACTTTAGGATTAAAACCTTCATCCTTTAAAATCGCAGCAATAATATTTCTTATATCTTCTTCATCGTCTACTATCAAAACATCTATCAATGACATTATAATCCGCCCTGTGTTAATTATAAATTATACTCGCTGAATTTGAAAAATTGGCTACGTCGTCTTTGTAAGTCCTAGAATGCTCACGTACTATAGTACGCTCCGCTCCTCGGCTTACAGACTCCTTGCTCTTTTCCAAATTGAGCTTCGTCTACCAACTCTTCATTTACTCGAAGTATATATACGTTAATGCTGAATTTAAAAGAAAGCAACATTTTTTTATAACATTTTTGTCACAATGTGTATTTATAGGATTTTTATAGGTGTTATTGTTTGGATCGGATATGTCATTCCCGCAAAAGCGGGAATCCAGTAAAACATATAAAAAATTTAGTTTTTTATATGTTTATTTTATTAAATATTAAAGCTATTTTTTTTGGATTCTTGCTTTTGCGGGGAATGACATAAAACAAAAATTGTCCAGTACTATCGAGATTGCCACGCAGCCTACGGCTGCTCGCAATGACATAACAACTAACAAATAATATTTATGATCTTTTTGGGAACGAGGATAATTTTTTTAGGTTGTTTACCTTCTAAAAATTTCTGAACTTTCGGTAAAGCTATAGTGATTTGCTTTATCTCTTCTTCGCTTGCATCCGCTTTAAATTCGTAAGTATCACGAAGTTTACCATTAACTTGCACAGCTATAATATATGTGTCTAACTCTAACATCGATTCGTTGAATGTAGGGAAAGTGCTGTTATATAAAAATGTCTTATGCCCCAGTTTTTGCCAAATTTCTTCGGTAATATGCGGGATAAAAGGATTCAACAACTGAATTAAAACATTGAAACCATGTTTTATTGTATTAATATCAGCTGCGTCTTTAGTAACTTCAGAGGCTATAGCATTAAAAAGCTCACGAGTGCGGGCTATGGCTCTATTTAGACTAAATGCTTTAATGTCTTCTGCTACTTGTTTGATAGTTAGATGAATTAATCTATTTAACTCTTTATTAGTATCATTGGTGGACTCTCTTAAAGAGCTTATGGTTTCTTGCATCTGTACAAGTTTATTGATAAAACGTCCGCAACCCTCAATACCGCTTGCCGACCATTCTAGATCTTTCTCAGGCGGGCTATCCGACAGCACAAAAAGCCTAATAGCATCTGCACCATATTGCTCTTGCATTGTCTCAAGATCGATGAGATTCTTTTTTGACTTACTCATTTTCTCAATACGACCTTGTACCACTTTGCTTCCGGTTTCTCTATGAAAGAACTCCTTACCTTTTTGGATTACTTCCTCAGGATATAGCCAGTTATTATGCTCGTCTTTATAGGTAGCATGTAGCACCATACCTTGCGTGAATAAGCCTTTGAAAGGCTCACGAACGCTTACATAATTTTGTTCGTTCATTACTTTCGTAAAAAACCTCGCATATAGTAAATGCATTACCGCATGTTCAATACCACCGATATAATTATCAACCGGTAGCCAATAATCGCAAGCCTTTTTGTCTGTCATCTCTAGAGCATGGCTATTGCAATATCTGGTAAAATACCACGAAGACTCAAAAAACGTATCGAAAGTGTCGGTTTCACGAGTAGCAGCTTTGTCGCATTTCGGGCAGTTAACATGCTTCCAAGTAGGGTGATTCTCAAGCGGGTTACCGTGACCGTTAAACTTCACGTTGTCAGGTAATGTAACCGGTAAATCTTTGTAAGGTACAGGAACTATGCCGCAAGTTTCACAGTGAATCATTGGAATAGGGCAGCCCCAAAAGCGTTGCCTTGAAATTCCCCAATCTTTTAAACGGTAATTTACCGTGCGTTTACCTATGCCGAGTTTTTCAAATTCCTCTATAGATTTTTGTCTTGCTTCAATAACCGGTAAGTCGTTTAAAAACCCTGAATTAATAAGAATATCATCTTCAACTACCTGCTTAACAGGTAAATTCATTTTAACGGCTAGTTCATGGTCACGTTCATCATGTGCAGGGCAGCCAAATATTGCACCCGTGCCGTAATCCATTAAGACGAAGTTGGTAATGATGACAGGCAGTTTTATATTCGGATCGAAAGGATGAAGGGCATGTAAACCTGTAAATATTCCTTCTTTTTCAGCTTTGTCAAGCTCGGCACTACCGCTTATATGTGAGCATTTAGCTACGAACTTATCTATATCCGGTGTTTTGGTAATTAGTTTCTCTATTATCGGGTGATTGAAAGCGATACCTACGAAGCTAGCCCCAAAAATGGTTTCAGGCTTAGTAGAGAATACTTCTATTGTAGTATCCTTATTATCTTTAATTTTGAAATGAAAATTAGCACCTATAGATTTGCCGATCCATTTCTCTTGCATAGAGCGAACGGCTTCAGGCCATCCCGTTAGGTTCGGAATTTCGTTTAATAACTCTTCCGCATAATCGGTGATCTTCAAAAACCATTGTTTTAAATAACGCTTTTCGACTATTGCACCTGAACGCCAGCCACGCCCGTCAACGACTTGCTCGTTAGCAAGCACGGTGTTATCAACCGGATCCCAGTTAACAAGCGATTCTTTTTGATAGGCAAGCTTTTTTTCATAAAGCTCCAAAAAGAATTTCTGCTCATGTTTATAGTAATCAGGATCGCAGCTATTTATTTCTCTAGACCAATCATAAGAAAAACCCATAGATTTTAGCTGCTTTTTCATATTCTCGATATTTGAATAAGTCCATTCTTTCGGATGAGAATTGTTCTTTATCGCTGCATTTTCTGCCGGTAACCCGAAAGCATCCCAGCCCATCGGATGAAGTACGTTAAAACCTTGCATGGTCATAAATCTAGCGATTACGTCGCCTATAGAATAGTTGCGTACGTGACCTACATGGATTTTACCAGAAGGGTAAGGTAGCATCTCTAAAACGTAATATTTAGGCTTATTGCTTTGGTTTGATACTTCAAAAGCTTTTTGCTCTTCCCAAATTTGTTGCCATTTCTGTTCGATATTCATGTTTTCTTATTTTCTATCAGTATTAATATATATTTCTCTGGCTCTTCTTAAAATCTTATCTTCGAGCGTAATAGCAAGGTTTGAGGTATTTTCGTTGATTATCCATTGCTTATTTTTTAGTACTTCTTCAAATACTTTTACCTCGATTGAATCGGGATGTATCGTATCGTCTTTAATAAATACGTTTATTTTAAAACGGAAGTTAGTTTTAGAACGTGGGCTATACCATTCCGTAATGATCACACCGCCGTTTGAATCGGCTGAAGCAAGAGGAGTAAAGCTTAAAGTTTCTATGGCTGCTTGCCATAGATATTTATTGACCGAACAACCGACAGCTTTAGTTGAGTCGTTTTTAACTCTACCGGGTCTAAAAACTAAGCCTTCTTCGCCTGCAATCGATCCTACCTCTTCCCATTTTTGTTCTTCCTGGGTTTTAGGATAAGCATTATCTGCGTAAGTATTATTATATAATCCAAATACGATAAAAATTACTACAAGCAACAGTCTTATATTTTTTTTCATAACCGACATTCTATTTGATAAGTTTACTTGTGGGAAATAATAAAGAAGCTTTTGCTATTAGTCAAAAATTATTTTCTGGATTGCCACGCAGTCTTCGACTGCTCGCAATGACGGGTTGGTATCCACGCAACAAGACTAGCCACGAGATGACACCAAGTACATAATATTAAAATTATTTAACTAATTTTAATAAAATTTATTTGCAGTTTGCTGGATTATATCTGATTATATATATATTATACAAAGAAAAAATTATGCTAAACATTGTTTTAATTATCATTTCTTTATTTCTTTGCTTGATAACCTACCTTTTTACTAGAAAAACAGATATTTTTACAAAACTATTAATGCTAAATAGTTTTACTGCTTTAGTTAGTTTATTTATTTGTTGTTTAGGTTTATATTTAGGCAATAGCTCATATATAGATATAGCAATTATTTATTTTCTTTTAAGCTTTATAGTAACAAACGGTTATTTAAAATATTTCGTACATGAGTCAAATAAAAACAAAGCAGATTAATAAGGTAATTTTAGGATGTGGTTTAAGCGGTATGCTAACTGCTCTTGTTTTTGCAAAAAAGGGTATAGAGACTACTATATTTGAAAGCAAGTCGGTAAATAGTCCTAGTTTCTTTAGCGACATAAGAACAACCGCTTTAACGCCATCCTCTAAGGAATTCTTGTCTTCTATCGATATATGGCAGGAGCTTGAAGAATTTGCCGCCGGAATGAAAGATGTTTATGTAGTAGATAATAAAGCAGCAGAGATATTAGAGTTAAAAAATGATGATGACGCTGTGCTTGGATATGTGGTTAAAAATAACGAATTTAAAAAAATATTATTATCAAAGATAACTGACAACCCTTTAATAACATTAATTGATAATAAAGAATATCAGGAAGTTATAAGCCATAATGACTACTCGATTATAGAGTTTGATAATAGCCAAGTTAAATGTGATCTAATAATTGTATGTGATGGTGTAAACTCAAAAGTGAGATCTCATTATTTTGCAAATGAAATAGAAAAATCTTATCAAACTGCTTTAGTGTTTGATATTAAGCACGAAAAGCCGCATGAAAATTGTGCTATGGAGCATTTTTTGCCGCTAGGTCCTTTTGCGTTATTGCCTTTGAAAGATCAATATGCTTCTTCCGTAGTATGGTCTACCTCCGCTCAGCAAGCATCTTTACTTATGAATCTACCTATAGAAGAAGTGAGGTTTCTAACACAAAGAAATGCCGGTAACTCGCTTGGAAAGATTACTATAGATAGCGAGGTTAAGGGCTTTCCGCTAAAAGCCCGCATAGCAAATAGATATTTCCATAATAAAATAGTGCTTATTGCCGATACTGCCCACACAGTGCACCCGCTTGCGGGGCAAGGTTTAAATCAAGGCGTAAAGGATATTGAATCCTTAATTAGCGTGATCGGTAATAATTTGCAACTGACAGAATATCAAAAATCAAGGCAAGCCGATAATTTGATAATGTATAATTTGACTAATGAGCTTAATAATATTTTTTCAAATCATTCAAAAAGTTTTAGATTTTTAAGACAAATAGGATTTAAAGCGATAAATAACTTTAAGCCTCTTAAGAACTTGATTACGGGTTATGCGATGGGGGAGAGGTGAGTCTCTGTCATCCCGTGGCTTGACCACGGGATCCAGTTTAACATAAAATATAATTTTATGAGATATGTATGAGTAAAGAGAGTTTAAAACCTTCTATTAATACATCCGAAGAGGGAGTGAAAAACGCAAAGGAAAGCAATAAACTAAACCCTGAAAGCGTACAAGAACAAACCCCCGAGGAGCAGAAGGAAGCAGGAAGACGAGTACTAAAAGATGATGCTAAACTTAAAGGTACAAGAATGGCTAGAGCCGGAGCTGCAGCTGTTGCAGTTGCCGGAGCTACGGTTGAAGCAGGTATACATGTAGGTACGGGAATAGCTAAAGGCGTGGCTAGCGGTAATGTAGTTCATATAGTAGAAGGAGTCGCTAAGGGCGGCGTTAGAGTAGCAGAAGGATTAGCAAAAGCAGCCGACCCGTTTGATAAAGCTCAAAAAGGCGGAAAAATTAAAGAAGAAGGGAAAGCAAGCCCCGGCTTATATGACAAAGCTCTTAATAAAATTAGGACTAGCGTGCCGGGCGGTAACACGATAGCAGACGGTTTAGATAAGACATATACGGTTTTATCAAGCAAAGGCGTTAAAAGGATGGTTAAAGTTGGCGGGGCTATTAGTTCGGTAGCACTTAATCCGACTCCCATAGGGGTCGGTATTGCTGCACTTTCTTTAACAGCAGTTGCGTATAACGTTACGAAAGAAACGCTGGAAGTAAGAGACGATAAAAAGTTAGATAGAGAAAAAGCGAGTTTAGAAAATATCAAAGTAAGTAAACAAACACAACTCTCGAAAATAGTAGAGGCTAAGGAAAATATAGCTAAAAACTCACCTGAGTTACAAAAATTTCTAAACACTAAAATCCCCGATATTTATAAAAATCCTCCTTCACCTTCACCTGATAAACCTTTTGAGGGTAGTTGGGCTAAACAAGCCGTAAAGGCAGTGCGTGATACCGCTATGGAAACGGCATCGTTATTCGGTGATGCGATAGCTAGCGGTAGTATAGCCGGTTTTGCATTTGCATCGGCAACGGCGTTTATTAATACTACCGGTGAAGTGGATTCAAAAATAGTCCATATGGAGCGAAAAAACGATAAAATAAATCAGGTAAATAACTTAAAACTGTCTGCCGGTGAGTATAAAAACGAAAAAGAGCTGCAAGAGCAAGAAAGGCAAGAGCGAATAAACGGTAAAGCATTGGAAGAGTTTTTAGCTACTACCCCTAAAATTGATCAGTTAAATGAGCAGCAGCTTAGAGATCATTTTAGCGTCACACGTGCAAAAGTGGCTGAAAGCCCTGAGTTTGCTCCTCCGCCGGAAAAAACTAATTTTGAAAAAGTGAAATCGGCAATGAAAGCGGGTAAAGATTATTTTGTCGAATCGCAATTTAGTGAGGTAAAGGAGGTGTTCAGTAAAGAAAATAAACAAAATCAAACTCCTATAACTCCAAATAGTTCTGCTAAAGTACAAACGCCTCAAAAAAATAAGGTACAAGAACAAACGCAACATATGCAAGAGAATCTTACGCACGGTAAAGTTAATGCTTATAGCAGTAGTATATCTTCTCCGCAGGCAACTCCTACTGCCTCTAAACACCATGAATCTTCAAGAGGTCGTTGATTGTTAATAAGAACTTATAATTATTTAATAGATTATATTTTACCGCAAAGATGTTTGAGTTGTTCGGAAATATTAAATAGTTGCGGTGAATTTTGCGGTGATTGTTGGAAAAAGTTAGAGTTTATAACAAAACCTTATTGCAATATATGCGGTCAGAGATTTAGTATAAAAATCTTGGATAATGCAACTTGCGGACGTTGTTATAGTAAAAAGCCTAATTATGATTTAGCACGCAGCTTATTCAAATTTAATGAATATAGCAAAAAAGTAGTTCATCAATTCAAATATCAAGATAAGACGATATTTGCCAAAACTTTTGCCAAGCTTTTATGTAATAGATATCTAGAGGATATAAAGGATATCGATTTAATTGTGCCTGTGCCGATGAATAGGTTTAAAAGATTGCTGCGAATGTATAACCCGCCTCATATCCTAGCAGAAGAAGTAGCGAAAATCACGAATCTTAGAGTAAAAGCAGATATATTAGTTAAGTCAAAATGGACAAAAGCACAAACTTTTTTATCAAGAAGACAGCGAAAAAATAACATAAGCGGTAGTATCAAATTTAACACAAAACATAATATTACAGGCAAAAAAATCTTATTAATCGATGATGTTATTACTACCGGTGTTACTATAAATGAATGTAGTAAGGTTTTACGTATGGCGGGGGCTGACTCAGTAAGGGTTATAAGTATTGCGATGACATGATTGTCATCCCGTGGCTTGACCACGGGATCCAGTAAAACATATAAAAAAATTCTGTAAATCAGAATTTTTTACTGGATTGCTTCGTCAAAACTTACAGTTTTTCCTCGCAATGACGGTTAGATGTTCATGAAACAACACTGCCACGGGGTAACAAAAAGGTAATTTATGCAAAATGAGATAAAAAAGGTTTGTGTTATAGGTTCAGGGGTTATGGGATCGGGTATTGCTGCCTTAATTGCTAATTCCTCCCATAAAGTCGTGCTACTTGATATTGCGGATAAAAACTCTAATGATCCGAATAACATAGTAAAAAATGCGTTAGAGAATTTACATAAGCAAAAGCCTCCCCCTTTATCGTTTCCTGATAAAGCTGATTTTATTACTATCGGTAATTTAGATAATGATTTAGATTTAATTAAGGATTGTGACCTAGTAATTGAGGTCATTGTTGAAAAATTAGAAATCAAACACCAATTATATAATAAAATTATTCCTTATCTTAAGAAAGATGCGATTATCGCTTCGAATACTTCTACATTACCGCTTAAAAGGCTGAAAGAAAATTTGAGCGACGATATCAAATCTAGATTCGTTATTACGCATTTCTTCAACCCGCCTAGATTTATGGAGCTACTTGAGCTTATTATAGACCCTATAGTAAAGCCGGAAGTAATAGAAACGGTATCAAGTTTTTTAACGAAAACGCTTGGTAAGACGATAGTAAAATGTAATGATACGCCTGGTTTTATCGCTAATAGAGTAGGGTGTTTTTTACTTGAATTAGTAGCAAGAAAAGCAATAAATCAGCAATTAGACTTTGTTACTATAGATAAAATATTTACCTCATGTTTAGGGCTACCTAGTACCGGAATTTTTGGGTTATATGATCTTATCGGGCATGACGTGATGAAGTTAATCTCTAGCTCATTGCTTGCAAGCCTTTCTCCGGATGATGCTTATCATAAGATATATGTAAATACTCCCGTGCTTGATCGCATGATTGAGAAAAAGCTAATCGGGCGTAAAGGCGGAGGAGGATTTTATCGTTTATCGGTATCAAATGGCAAAAAAATTAAAGAGGTCATAAATGTAAATGATCTATCTTATAAGCCGGTAGGAAAAGCGGAAGCTACTTTTGAGAATCTTGATGAGCTTCTGGCAAGTGATTCGGTTTACGGTAAGTTTTTTACCGAGATTATTACCGAGTTCTATACATATTTAGCAAGTTTAGTCCCGACGGTTACCGATAATATTTACGATATAGATGCAGCTATGAAGCTTGGTTATAGCTGGAAATACGGGGCTTTTGAGTTACTAACTTTACATATTAAAAACGGCTGGGAGTTAATAGTTAAAAATGCTGATTTAATGCAGTTGCCTCTTCCGCCATATTTAGCAAATAAAGAATATCAAAAGATCGATGTACAAAAGTTTAAAACCCATAAAGATATATTAAAAGAGAGTACGGTGCTGCTAGAAAATAGTTCGGCAAAATTAGTAGTTTATCGTGAGGTTTTAGTTTTTGTAATTATTACCAAAATGAATTGCTTAAATCAAGATGTGTTTTATCTACTTCAAGAAGCCGTAAATACTGCAGAAACACAAGGCAAGCATTTATATATTTATCCGCAAGGTAATAATTTTTCTGCCGGTGCAGATTTAAATCTTCTTCTTTCTTATATTGAAGATGAAAATTTTCATGATTTAGAGAATTTGCTCAAAGTCGGACAGCAAACTATGCTGCATTTAAAATATTCCTCTTCTCACATTATTAGTTGTGGGCGTGGGGTAGCACTCGGCGGTGGGTGTGAGTTATTACTGCACTCAAGTTATATTGTTGCAAATACGGATTTAAATGCCGGACTTGTTGAGCTTGGCGTCGGTTTAGTGCCGGGCTGGGGAGGAATTACCGAAATGTTTGTACGCAGTAAAAGCGATAAAACTAAATTAATCAGAAATATCAGGAATATTTTAGAGCAGAATAAATCAAGCTCAGCCGATTATTTTAAAGTAGATTACGATATAGAAAATATTTCCGTAAATATGAATAAGCATTATATTTTAGAGGAAGCACTAGAGCTAAAATTACCTAATAAAATAGTTCCGATTCCGCATAAACTTACTCTGCCTAAAATAAATTTAGCCAAGGAAATAGATACATCAAAATATAATGATTTGCAAAATAAGGTGCTAGCTAAGTTTCAAGATATCATTGATAAGCATAGCGAAACGAACGAGGAAGAACTATTACAATATGAACGTGAGATATTCTTAGAACTAGCAAAAGATGCTAAGACGGTTGAGAAGCTGAAAGAGATAGTTTAATTGTTTGCCTATGTCATCCCGTGATTTATTCGGTGTTGTTGCATGGCTCGAGCAAGTGAAGATATTTTTTGCAAGGGAAAAGAGCTAAAATTAAGCAGCATTAATAAGATTAATAATTTTGCACTTAATTTTAGCCTGAGTTTTCCTACAATCTTCACGTCTGTTAGTTA
>DYDX01000048.1 GCA_020404425.1 Rickettsia endosymbiont of Pyrocoelia pectoralis | reverse complement strand
GATATTTTGTCATATCTTCTTAATAACGCAACTACCTATCCTTTTCAAACACTTTTTTTTTCTTTCTTTCCTTCCTTACAATAACTCTTTTTTTACTCTCTTCTAATTCTTCTAATTCTTCCGAGCCATGCAACAACGCCGCTCTAGTCGGATCATTAAGAAAAACTGTTTTAGCCTTTTTTGCATATTCCAAAGCTTCTTTAGCATTTCCAAGACCTAGCTTTGCTCTTGACATCTGAGTAAAAATACGCCCGAATATTTGATGTTCTTCTTTTTCTTGAGGTTTTTTCATGTCGTATATTTTTTCTAATAGAGAAAAAGCATCTTTATAATTTTTAAGATTGTTTAATATATCTACTTTAACTAAATATAATCCCGTAAGAAATGAATCTTGAGGCTTCATACCATTTTCTATACAAGCGTTTATAGTATTATCGATTTGTTTTAATGCTTCATCAAATTTGCCTTCGGTAGAAAGTAACTTAGCTTTTGCATAATCTATTGTTGCAGCATCTGATTTCTCTATCAAATTTTGATTAAACATATTTTCCATTATTTGAATATTTTCTCCTGCTTCTTTTAGATTACCTAGCTGAATATTTGATATTGCTAAACCAAAAATTATATTACTCTTGAAAGTCTCATATCCTTTAACCTCCTCAAATATTTTTTTAGCTTTTATATCATATTCCATAGCCTTTCTAGCTTCCGACCAATTCAAATAATACCATCCTATAAGCCCTAAATAGGTAGCATAAGCTCCCTTTTCATCATTATTCATCATAGATAATTTAAAATTACCCTCTTGTTCATTTTTATCAAACCAGTCAATTAATATCTTGCCTTTTGTTAAATCACATGCAGTGACATATTGTATTAATAAATTTAGCTTTAATTCTAAAATTTTATATATTGATATATTATAATTTTCTGCATTTTGAGTAATTATTTCAATATTATCGGACATAGTTTTGGTAGTTCTAAAAATACGTCCTTTTATTAGACTTTTAGGAATAGTATTTAAAAGATTAGTAATAAGCTCTTTAAGATTTCCTTTATTATCGTTACTTCTATTAATTTGTATTATTTTTTCGGCTATAACATCATGCATTTCAAATACCGGATTTATTTCATCCGGATCAATATTGGAAATCAAAGCAAATTTAGAAAGCTCATAAATGTCATCATCTAAACTATTTTTATTGCCGGTAATAGCATTTAATACTTCTTTCAAAAAACTTTGGTTATTAATCAAAGCTATTTCATTTAATAATTTTTTTGCATTCGGCTTTAATGCATTAGTAGCAAGCTCTATATTTAACTCAATTTTATCTCCGGATTCTTGTACTTTTTTCTTATATTCTTCTAAATTTAAACCTTGTACTTGATTTACTATTTGTGCCCCTTGAACCATTAAAATAGGATACCCTCCAAATTCTTTTGCTAGAAATTCTGCTATTTCGGGATTCTTGTTTTCTAAAATATTTTTTATTAATAATACCGACTCTTTATTACCAAAACTATTTACCTTTATTGTATAAGATAACAACTCACTACTCTGGGAACCGAAAATGACGTTACCGTTATGCTCCCAATCAATAAAATCCTGTACTTTCTTGTTTTCGCCGATTTTTAAGTTATCAAATACCAACAACCATCTATCTTTACTTGCCAAATAAGCCATTAAATCTTTTTTCACTTGGTTTATATTTTCTGAAATCTCGGGTGTTTTCAATTCGGCATTAATAGATTTTGCTAATTTTAGTAATTGCTGTCTAATATCTAGATTGCAATCAATAAACCATATTATGTCATAATTGGCTTTGTTTTCATAAGCATACATCCTAATAAGTTGGGTTTTACCCATACCGCTTATACCTACTATACTAGACTGCTTGTACTTATTTAAATTATCCTTTAGCTTGTCTAATTGTGATACGTGATTAATAAAATAACTAACAGGTACCACAAGGTTAGAGATTTGTTCCTGAGCAAATATATTCTTACTCATCGTGAACATGATAATTATTAATATGTATTTTTTCATAATATTTTTACTAGTTATAAATTTCTAGCTGTAAAGCTTTATAAATTTTCTATTAAAAGTCAATAAAAATTTGAATTTTTAAATGGATCACTAATCAATTTTACGCATCACCTAATAATTATAGAAAAAGAAAAAAGCCACAACAGTTGCATAATAAACTCACCTTTTAGCAATAATTTATGAAGTTAAGCTTATTTATTAAAAAATAATGGTAAATATCAGATAACATGTTAAATAAATAAGCTTGCATAAAACTAAGGAGGAAAAATAATGCATTGGCGTGATATAGATGAAATTGCTGTACAACTTGAAGAACATTGTAATGAACATTACGAAAATATTACACTATCAAAAATGGAAAAATTGATTAGGGAATTAGCAGATTTTGAAGATGTTGAGGAAGATGTTGAAGAAGTTACATTGGAAGAAATTCTAGAAAAATGGGGAGAGATACACGAAGAGCATGATGACGACTAGTATACTCGCTTAATTTGAAAAATTGGCTGCGTCGTTCTATAAGAGCTTCGGTACTCACGTATTAAGTATACGCTGCGTTCCTCGCCTTATGAACTCCTTGCTCTTTTCCAAATTAAGCTTCGTCTACCCACTCTTCATTTATTAGCAGGATAATAATTGTTTATAATTTTTTTCAGGCATCCTATAAATTAACTTTATAATAATATACTATTATTAGTAATAATATAGCAACTGCCTGAAAAAAGACCCTCATAGTCATTAGTTTTGAGCTAAATTTCCTATCAAATTTTCCCCCGATAGCCATTGATACCACCCCTACAATCAAAACTACCGTCGTTAAACCAACTGCAACCAACAACCATATCATAATTATTCCCTATTTTGGATTAAAGATAGTATATAGCTTACTACTATTAAATCAACCAATTCTGTATATTGAAAATTAGTTAAAAAATTAACTAATGCTTTACAAAAGCGAAAAATTTGTGTATAATACACCCTATATATTTTTAAAGGGGAATAACACAATGCAAAAAATAATAATTCAAGGAGTAGACACATCTATTCAATCCGAAAGACTAGGTAATAAATTACTCGACATACCTACCTTTAATGGAAAAGAAGCAATATTTAAGTATTTAGATGAAAAACATGAGGCTAATGAAATATTTATTAACGCCCATGGTGGAACAATTATAAAAGAAGAAGCGTCTTCTTACCTATCTAAGAATGAAAATGTGAATGATAGGGACGGATTATTAAGAAGTTTTGATCTTTCTTATTCAGATTCTTTAGAACAATTACCTTCTCATTTATTTTTACAATTATATAAAGAAGAAAATCAAGGCCGGTCACTTCTTGTCAATTCCATTCTTTCAAAAATTATAAATAATACCGAAGATAATATACCTAATATAGTTCATATATTTTCATGCTTTTCAGGAGCAGCACATAATTACCTTAAGAGTGTAGAAGGCAATATCGTATTATGTACTTATGCCTCTCAGGAAAATGTATCACGAGGTATGGTAGCACAAGCTACATTTCAAAACTATAATACAGCAACTAATCTAATAGATTTTATAGTAAAAAATTTATTATTTCTTACCGGGTCAAGTTTTGCTGTTACTTATAAGTCAGGAAATGCTATATATCCTTTAAAATTTGACATAAAAGATATTGAGAACATAAATAATCCTACAGACATTACAAAATTTATGCAGGCTCAATATAAAAAAATAACTGAATTCCAGCATTTTGATCAAAACCATTCAAAAATATTTCCTGAATATAATTTACCGGAAATTAGAGAATATAATAACGAGGATTTAAAATTATTTTGGAATCAAATATTAACCAGTGGTCATATTAATAAATTAGATATTCCTCAAATCCAAAATCTTTTAAAAATAGATGACCTTCGAATCGCACCGGCTTTATTAAAGATTATTGAACAACAAAATACTGAAATACTAGATCTATTATTAAGTTATAAATATACTAAAATTTTCGGCTTCCATTTTACGGCAGCTGTTAACTCAGGTAATTTAAAAATTATTGAAATGGTATTTAATAAAATGGACAAACCAAGCAATATTGATCTCGGAACGGCTATTGACTCAAATGATCCTCAAATTGTTAAAATGGTAATTAATAAAATCGATAAAACGGATAGTATTCGTCTTAAAGCAGCTATTAATTCAGGCAATTCAGAAATTGTAGAGATGGTGGTTAATAAAATAGACAAGATTGATAGCTTCGATTTAAAAACAGCCATAGCGACAGGTAACAGTCAAATTATTGATATAGTTCGTAAAAAATCAGATGAATCTAACGATGATAAGTCTAATTCAGAATTAAAAATAAATGACTCAACAACTGAAGAGAAAACTTCTGAAATAAAAAATATCTTAGATAAAAACACTGACATTAATATCTTAGACTTTAATACCGTAATAAATTCAAACGAAATAAATAATTCAGAAAAATTAAATTTCCTTAAAAAAATTTCTAATCCTAATTTTATTCATTTCACGTTAGCTCAACAATGCGGTAAATTAAATGATATAGATAAATTAGATATTCTTAAGGTGATACTTGGTAATATGACCGAGAGCTGTAAGTTACAATTAATGAAGTCTTGCTCTAACCCGGAAATTATTAAATTGGTTGAGAGCTATATACCTCATACTGATTCAGAACCGACAGAAACTATTGAACATAATAACTTAGTCGAGAATCACGAAGTTACTACGGTAGGGGAAGTATACGATAATTAAGTGTATCTGTTCGGTGTCATACCGTGAATAAATCACCGATTTAGTTTTATGTCATTCCTGCGAAAGCAGGAATCCAGTTAAATAAAGCTTTTAGAAGCTTTATTTAAAAAAATAATCTAATAAAAAATCTTTGAAATCAAGATTTTTTTAGCCTGGATCCCTGCTTTCGCAGGGATGACATAGAGGTCTTTTTAAAAACTGTCCGGTACTATAGAATAAATCACGGGATGACAGTAATACTATACTTCCTCAGCCTGCTTTCCTACCTCTTCCTCTAACTCAAGTTCTTCTTCGTCTTCAGAGCTTTCGGCGATCAAGGAAACAGATACGACTTTTTCACCGTCATCGAGCTTAAATAATATTACGCCGCTAGTGTTACGTCCCGTAATACGTACCGACTCAAGCTTACAGCGAATTAACTTGCCGCTATTGGTGATTAGCATTAACTCATCATCCATTTTAACCGGCATAACACCGACTACTAAGCCGGTTTTATCGTTAATATCCATGTTGATTATACCGCTACCGCCACGATCGGTAATTCTATAACCATATGCCGAGCTTCTCTTACCAAAACCGTTTTCGGTTACGGTTAAAATAAATTCTTCGGAATTTGCCATTTCTAAAATAGACTCTAGAGTTAAATCGCCCCCTAATTCTTCAGGATTAAACTCCTCGCCTTTGGCAATCTCAAGCCTCTTCTCCCATGATATCGATAAATAAGCATCCCGCTCCTCACGAGTAGCTTTAATACCTTTAAGCACCGTCATAGAGATTACCGAATCATCAGAAGCAAGCCTCATACCACGCACTCCGTCAGAGGTACGGCTTTTAATCACACGCAGCGATTCTACAGGGAATCTTAGGGCTTTACCGGATTTGGTTGCAAGTAAAATATGCTCGTCTTCCTTACAAGGTTTTACATCGATTAGCTTATCGTCTTCATCAAGCCTAATCGCAATTTTACCGTTAGATTGAATCTTTTTAAAGTCTGATAAATCGCTTCTTCTGATATTACCTTTGGTAGTTGCAAACATAATATTGAGGTTATCCCATTCCTCTTGATTTTCAGGTAGCGGCATGATATTAGTAATATATTCATTCCCTTTAAGCGGCAATATATTGACCATAGGTCGCCCTTTCCCTTGCGGATTACTTAGAGGAAGCTTATACAGCTTTAAGCTATAGACCTGCCCGATATTTGAGAAGAACAACATTGGGGTATGAGTACTACCGACAAAAACTTGCGTGGTAATATCCTCATCCCTCATTGATAGCCCCGATCTACCCTTACCGCCTCGTCTTTGAGCACGATAACTGCTTAAAGGAACACGCTTTATGTACCCACCAAGCGTTACGGTTACGACCATCTCTTCACGCTGAATTAAATCTTCTATATCCTGATCAAACTCTCCAAACTCGATTGAAGTAAGCCTTGGGGTTGCGAATTCTTCTTTAACCTTAATTAGCTCTTCTTTCAGGATTTCAAGTAGACGCGCGCGTGATCCCAATATATTCAAATATTCAGTAATTTCCGTAGCTAGGTTTTTTAAATCATCTTCAAGCTTGTTTTTTTCCATAGCAGTTAAACGCTGCAATCTCATCTCTAGAATTGCCTTGGCTTGTGCTTCCGTAAACTTACACTTACCTTCTTCGTTTAACATCGCTTTATCGTCAACTAACTTCACAAGCGGTAGGATATTTAGTGCATCCCAGCTGCGTGCCATTAATTCTTGTTTAGCAGCATTCGGATCGCTTGCAGCTTTTATAATGCGGATTATTTCATCGATATTGCTAACCGCAATAGTTAGCCCGAGTAAAAGATGAGCACGATCTCTTGCTTTATTAAGTAAATATATCGTACGATTAGTTATAACTATTTCTCTAAAACTAACGAACGCAGCAATAACTTCTTTCAGGTTCATTACCTTAGGTAAGCCGTCTTTCAGAGCAAGCATAATAACGCCAAAGCTAGTTTGCAGCTGCGTGCAGGCATATATTTGGTTTAAGACCACCTCAGCTACTACATCTTTCTTTAGCTCGATATAAATCCTTATACCTTTTTTATTCGATTCATCACGTAAATCGCTTATGCCCTCAATACGTTTTTCTTTCACCATTTCGGCAATCTTCTCAACAAGCCTTGCCTTATTTACCATATACGGTATTTCGGTAATGATAATTGCCTGGCGTCCGCTACCTAAATTTTCGATTTCAGCCTGCCCTCTTATAGCGATACTTCCCCTACCAGTTAAATATGCAGATTTAATACCGTTAACACCTAAAATCATCCCGCTTGTAGGAAAGTCAGGACCTTTGACGACTTCTAAGAGATCTAAAATTTCTATATCGTTATTATCTACATATAAACAACAAGCATCAATAACCTCACCAAGATTATGAGGGGGAATATTGGTTGCCATACCAACGGCAATACCTCCACTACCGTTAACCAGCAAGTTCGGGAACATGGCAGGAAGCACTGACGGCTCTTCTTCCGAACCGTCATAGTTCGGATTAAAGCTAACTGTTTCTTTATCGATATCCTCAATTAGCTTATGTGCTACTTTTGCCATACGAGATTCGGTATATCTCATTGCTGCTGCCGCATCACCGTCCAATGAACCAAAGTTACCCTGCCCATCAACAAGAGGTAGACGCAACGAAAAATCCTGAGCCATACGGACTAAAGAGTCATAAATAGCACTATCGCCGTGCGGATGGTATTTACCCATCACGTCACCGACTATTCTGGCAGATTTTCTATATGGTTTACTTGCATGGTTACCTGCCTCATGCATTGAGTAGATGATTCGGCGATGTACCGGCTTTAAACCGTCACGAACGTCCGGTATTGCTCTACTTACTATAACGCTCATAGCATAATCGAGATAAGATACTTTCATCTCATCTTCAATATTTACCGGCACTAAATTGGAAGAATATTTATCAGTCACGATTTACTTGAACCTTAAA
This sequence comes from Rickettsia endosymbiont of Pyrocoelia pectoralis, assembly GCA_020404425.1. GTDB lineage: Bacteria > Pseudomonadota > Alphaproteobacteria > Rickettsiales > Rickettsiaceae > Rickettsia. The sequence continues at coordinate 4,272 of DYDX01000048.1, read as the reverse complement.
TTTAATGATTATATTGATTATAGAGATATAATTTATTTCTTTCAAGGATTGCTTTAAGATATCGTTATTACGTGATTTATTCGGCGTTGCCTACGTGGCTTCAGTTTTTCCGCTGTCATCCCGTGACTTGTTTTATAGTACCGGACAGTTTTTGTTTTATGTCATTCCCGCGTAGGTTTAACTATCCACGCAACAAAGCCCGCTCGCAATGACGGTGAGGTATCCACACGTAGGCAAGAACTAGATCCGGTTAAAAATATCAAAAAAAAAGCACATTTTTGACTGTTTTGAAAATTTTTTAATCGTGCAACAAATCTAAATTATTCACTCCGCAGGGTTATTAAATAACTGTGCCGCATGAATATAAATATCTAAAGTTTCAAGTTCGTCCTTATTAAGTTTACGAGGGGATTTTACATAGATAAAATTTTTAATATCTTGAGATTTGATTTTATCAGGCGGTAAGTAAATATATAATCGATGTTCCGTTTTATCGTTTGCCTCTTTATAATGCAGAACTTCATACAAGATAGTTATATCTTTTTCGGGTTTCAATAAAAAAGCAGTAGTAAACTCCTCTAATTTATCTTTGAATAATAAACTTAATTCCGCATCTTTTAACATCTCTTCTTTAGAAATTATCTTTACATCATCTAAACCGAAATAAGCTTTAACACTTTCTAAAAAAGAATGAGCATAATTCTCGGCTTTAGGCGATTTAAAACTTTTCTCTAGATTATTATGTAAAAATTTTTTATCTAAGTAAAATTGGATAATACTTAAATTTTTCTCTTTTAAAGTCTTTTCGTATTTTATAATTTTAGCGATAACAACCATTACTATAAAAATAGCAATAGTGATTAGTAATGGATATAATATATTTAACTGATCAAACATTATATTATAGGTTTTAGTTAACAACCCATAATAGTAATAAAATTTATTTTTATTTCAACTTAAATATTACATACATGACATTATAGTATATGTAGGTAACTCCCGACCTATCAGCTCAGCCTCCTCCGGTAAGTGATCAATATACTCTAATAATTTATTTGTGTTTTCCTCGACTAATCTATAATTATCATGATATTTTTTATTTGGAGATTGCTCGAACTTTTTAACCAATTCATTTATTTCGGCTACTTCTTTAATAGCCTTAGTCGGGCTATAACCTTTGTCCTTTTCTAAGATCTGAAGATACTTATTCCACTCGCTACGATCTTCCGGAAGTTGTGTAACAAGCTTATAAAAGTCCTCCATCTGTTTATTAGCAATCTCACTAAATACTTTATTAATATTTGCTTTATATTTCTCTATTCTTCTCACATCCCCGGCAACTACTATTACGTTATCTTTAACTTCTATCACATTATTTGGCATAATAAGTAATGCTGTACATGGAATATTTTTTGCCTCTTTTTCTAATTTAGCAATTTCTTTATCTATTTCGCTTGTAGCTATTGGCTCATAATTGAGTTTCATTTTCTCATCATTAAGCTCACTAATCTTTTTATCATACTCTTTTAGCTCGTCAGGCTGAATCTTGCTTATTTCTTGCTCTAATTCCTCTTTGTGAATAGCTTCTTAAAGGCAGCAAGCCAACGACCGAAAGCAGTTTTTTCTAATATTTTAAACATTGCTTCTAATTTCATATCCAATCCTTTATTTACTTATAATACATATACTATATAATCTAGCCAAAAATAATCAAATTTTATTTACCCCGATAATTGAAAAAGTTTATACAAAAAATAATTAAAATAATTTGACTATTTTAGAAAAAATTCATAATATTTATTAATAAACTCAATCGACAATATTTAAATATGAAAACAGCTTTTATTTTCCCCGGTCAAGGGTCACAATTGATCGGTATGGGGAGAGATTTTTACGATAATTTTGAGACCGCTAAACAAACATTCCATACTATCGATGAAGTATTAAACCGAAAACTCACCGACATAATCTTTAACGGCACTTCTGAAGAACTAACCTTAACAACGAACGCACAGCCGGCATTAATGGCTGTATCCATGGCAATCATAAAGACTTTAAAAGCCGAAACCGGTAAAAGCTTAGACCAGCTTTGTGATTATGTAGCCGGTCACTCCTTGGGCGAATATTCCGCTTTATGTGCTGCTGATAGTATCAGCCTTGAACAGGAGGCAGAATTATTACATATTCGAAGTACATCCATGCAAGAAGCATGCCCGACAGGCGTTGGAGCTATGGCAGCTTGTATCGGCATATCTATCGAAAAGCTTGAGTCAATATTATTAGAAGCCGGCAAAATCGGTTTATGTGAAATAGCCAATGATAATATAGAAGGGCAAATTGTTATTAGCGGCAAAGCAGATGCTATCGATCATGCTATCAGTATAATTAAAGATTTAGGTTATAAAGCAATAAAGCTAAAAGTAAGCGCTCCTTTCCACTCTAGCTTAATGAGCTTGGCAGAAGATAAAATGCAGATAGCTCTTGAAAAGTGCGTGATTAACAAACCGTTAGTTCCGGTGATTCAAAACTATACTGCAAAACCCACCCTAGATCCTCTCGAGATCAAACAAAATCTAATTAGCCAAATATGCGGACGAGTTAGATGGCGTGAAACCCTAGAGTTATTTAACACGCTGAAAATCACCCATATAGTAGAAATAGGTGCTGGAAGCGTGTTAACAGGCATGCTACGAAAAATCAACTACCCCTTTAAATTGAGTAATATAAGTAATGTAGAAGATATGAAGCTATTTCTACAGGCTTATGAAGCTGCAAATTAAATTTTTTGCTGATTTATATGATTTTTTAATTAAAGATTATAAGTTCTCACTTAATCAAAATAACAAGATTAAGTTACCGTATTATTTATTTAAAAAATTAGAACAAATTCACTTTGTATTACAAAATATTCATATCCTAGATTTGCCATACTTGAAATCAAGCAGTGTAAAGGCTATTAATAAGATATTAAATCTGTACCTTTTAAAATTTAAAAAAGGAGCAGATATTTATATACCAAAATTTGAATATCATATAAAAAAGGATGAATTTTTAGGACAGGCAATAATAGAAAAAGCGTTACATACTCCAATTACAGAATCTAAGGATTCATATGTTATTTTTAAGGATTATAGTAAGCAAGAATGTGAAAAACTGATCAAACAAGGTAATAATCTAGGATGTTTTAGATGGAAAATGGGGAAAGAGATCACAGACTTATTCAATTTTATAAATCAATTTTTTTGTATAAGTGCTAGCAAACTAAGCTATTGCTTATTAGACTTTATGAATAAATTTGCCGATCAAAATTTTGATAAAGGCGATTTAATGATGTTTTGTTATAATGAAATAGACATAAAACTAAATTATGTTGATATAGTTAGTAATTGTCAAGATTTTAATAGTTACATAAATTCACCGAAAATAGCTTATAATAGATTAACCGTTATATATCACAATATATTTAAGCAACTTAGTACTTCACAACTATCTAAATTATTAGAAGTATTTAGTAATGATAATAATTTAGTAAAATTATTACTTTCAAACCCTTGCGATCTTAATCTCGATACCGTGGAATTATATATTAAATGGAATGGCTTACCTGCTCATGATATAGAAGCTTCAACCATGGGCAATTCTGCACAATCGGGAAATTATTCGGATAATATTTAAATTAAGTGATAAAATTATAAAATAACTCTAGAAATTTTATAATTTAGGTGATATAAAGTTAAGCCGTATCTACATTCTATAGTACTGGATAGTTTTTATTCTATAGTCATTCCTGCAAAAGCACATAGGCGTTGCCTGCGTGGATCTGGATGTCATTCCCGCGTAGGCGGGAATCCAGTGTAAAGCGAGATAAATCGAGCTTTTAATTTTAAAAATTTGATTTGTGCTTTTTTTCTGGATTCCCGCCTACGCGGGAATGACATCGATCCTTAAGTTGACGCCTATGTGCTTTTGCAGGAATGACAGCGAGAGCTTTTTAAAAACTGTTCGGTACTATAATCTACATCACGGAGAGATGGCCGAGTGGCCGAAGGCGGCGGTTTGCTAAACCGTTATACGGGTCATACCGTATCGGGGGTTCGAATCCCCCTCTCTCCGCCAGAAGTAGCAGAGTTCTCTATACTACCAATATTTTCCTGCTTACCGGCTTTTATTTTTTTATTCCGATTACGCAAATAATAAGTTTGAAACAAATAAGTAGCGAATGCTAGTAACCTACTTTCATATCTCGTTAATTCAACTAATTTTATATCCGAG
>DYDX01000047.1 GCA_020404425.1 Rickettsia endosymbiont of Pyrocoelia pectoralis | reverse complement strand
GTGCACAAGGAGTATTTAAATAAAACGTTATTACAATAACAGGAATTACTAATATACGAGCAATAGTAAGATAATTGGGTAAGTTTTTATCAATTTTCATTATATTTTATATAAATACTCCGCTTATAGTAAAGGTTATTGACTGGCTCTGGATGTCATTCCCGCGTGGGCGTTGTTGCGTGGATAATTTTTACCTCTGTCATCCCGTGATTTATTCACGGGATCCAGTTAAACATATAAAAAATTTAGTTTTTTATATGTTTCATTTTATTAAATATTTTTTACTGGATACCGTGGTCAAGCCACGGTATGACACCGAGGACGTTTTTCGATCCACGCAACAATGCCTCCTCGCAATGACGAAGTGGTATCCATACAACAACGCTTATTTACCTAATTTATTGATATAATATTGCTGAATTATAGATAATAGATTATTCCAAGACCAATAAATTAACAGCCCAGCCGGAAAGCTACTAAACATTACTAAAAAGATTAGAGGCATAAATTTCATCACTTGAGCCTGTACGGGATCAGCCGGCTCTGGGCTCATTCTCTGCTGCAGGAACATAGTAATAGCCATTAAAATGGGCCATGCTCCGATCATTAAAAATGAAGGCGGAGAAAACGGCAGTAACCCGAATAAGTTAAAGATGCTTGTAGGATCAGGTGCGGATAAGTCTTTAATCCAACCGTAAAACGGTGCTTGCCTCATCTCAATCGTTACGTACAATACTTTATATATAGAGAAAAACACCGGTATCTGAACTAGTATAGGTAAACAACCCGCTACCGGATTTACTTTTTCTTTTTTATATAAAGCCATAATTTCTTGATTTAAACGGGCTTTATCGTCAGCATATAAATTCTTTATCCTATCTATTTCCGGCTGTAAATTCTTCATCTTTTTCATTGAGCGATAAGATTTATTAGCCAGAGTAAACATTAATAGTTTAATAATGACCGTAACTATTAATATACTGACACCAAAATTACCGACATATTTATAGAAGAAATTCATAGCATAGAAAACCGGCTTGGTAATTATATAGAACCAACCGAAATCTATCGCTCTATCGAACAATTTAATATCATATTGTTTTTCGTATTTATCAAGTAAATCTACTTTTTTTGCCCCTGCGAAAAGCTTTCCTTGAATTGAAAAACTTTCCCCGGGCTTTACTATTTGCGTCGGGGAAATAAAGTCTACTTGATATTTCTCGGAACCTTGCTTAAAGGCATAATTGAAGTTTGAACTATAATTACTTGATTTATCGGGAATTAACGAAGTTAACCAATATTTATCGGTGATTCCGATCCAATCAACTTTACTTGCGGTGAATTTCTCGCTCTTTTTATTTTTGATATCGTCGTATGAATATTCTTTTAAGCTTTCGTCTATGCATCCGATAGGTCCTTGGTGTAGGATATTTACGGCTTTTTCTACAGCAACGTATTTACGGTTTATTAAGCCGTAAGATTGCACGGGAAGCTCTTTATCGCTGTTATTGACGATAGTTTGTTCAATGGTAAATAAATAATCTTCATCAACCGAAATAGTAACTAAAAACTTGATTCCGTCTTCGTTAACCCAAAACAAATTAACGGGCTTTTCGGGAGTTAATATTTGGCTATCGCTGTTCCATATAGTTTCATTATTAGGAAGCTTAACGCTAGACAAGCTACTCACCCAACCGACTTCTGCAAAATAAGCATTATCTGAGTTAGAAGGCGAAAATAACACTACCTCGGGGCTATTTTCGGATAAATCTTGTTTATATTTTTTTAAGGTTAGATCATCGAACCTAATTCCTTTTAAGGAAATAGAACCGGTAAGCGAGCTTGATTCTATTTTAATGCGCTCCACCTGCTCCGTTTCTTGGGCGGCTTCTATATTTTCTAACTGCTTCAGTTCTTTTTTCTTCAGATTTTCTGCTTTTTGTAGAGCTATTTGCTGTTGTTGTTTTGCTTGTTGCGGTTTGGTGACAAAATATTGCCAACCGAAAATTATACCTAAAGATAGGACAATAGCGGCTATAAGGTTAACTATATTATTATTCATTAGTAAGACTTAAATTTTCATATTTTAAAGTTTTAAATTTTAGAATATTTAAGTAAAATAATCAAGAGTATTAAAAAAAAGTATCATTATCGGCTGTAGAGAGCATTTTTTGCGTGGATCGAAAAGCCCGTTTGGTGTCATACCGTGGCTTGTCCACGGTATGACAGAGGTAAAAATTATCCACGCAACAACGCCTTGCGAGGAGCGGAGCGACATGGCAATCTCGTCAAACATCTTGAGATTGCTTCGTCAATTACTTCGTAATTTTCCTCGCAATGACGGCTACCCGCATTATTACGCTATACTGACATTTTGGAATATTCTTAATTTGAATTCCGGTAATACGGAAATTATATGTTCAAAAATATCTGCTTGAACTTTTTCGTATCCTACTGTGCTTACTTCTTTAACAAAAATATATATTTCTACAGGCAAACCGTTAATTGTCGGCTCAAGTTGTCTTACTAGAAAAGTAAATCCTTCAGTATATACCGAAGGATTGTTTTTTAAATATTCTTGGATGTATAATTTAAATACTTTAATATTTGTTAGATCTTTTTCCTGCTTATCCAAAGTAATTTTATTAATCACCTCTTTTGATAGATAAGGGGATTTCTTTAAATCTTGTAGAATAGTAGCATCGCAAAAATTAATAGTTGCCATGTTTATGTTAAATATTCTTTTTACTCTTCTAGCACCGGCTTCTTCTATGCCTTTATAATTAATGACATTAGAATTTAAAATACTAATGGTCGGAATAGTAGAAATAGATTGATCGAAATTTCTGATCGTTACTACCGAAATAGTAATTTTTTCAACCGTTCCTTCAACTTCACCGACACGTACCCAGTCGCCTATATTAATAATGTCTTGGCTAGTTAATTGCAGACTTGCAAGTAACCCCACCATAGCATCTTTAAAGACGAAAGTTAAAAGAGCGGCAGCAGCACCCAAACTTGTTAAGAATGTGCCAAGAGAAATATTTAATATATAAGAAATAGTTATCACAGCCGAGATGACTATGACGATAATTTTTAATATTTGAAAATATAAACTAAGAGGAGCATTTTTAGCAAAAGACTTAATTTTATTATGATAAAGGTCAGAACCGGCGTTTATAAGGGTTAACGTTAGCATAGTAAAAGATAAGCTGACATATAATATTACTATAGTATCTTTAATGCCAAGTAATACATGAGCTTTAAAAGAAGTAGGGTGGAAAATATTTCCCCAAACTATGAAATACATACTTAATAGGCTGTGTAATAAATAACGGAATATCGGGTATTTTTTTAATATTCTTTCGTAATCTTCGTAGTGATGTCTTGTTAAATAATTTTTTATAGGAAGAAAAATTAGCTTTTTAATCAAGAATACTATCGGTATAAGAGATACTAGCATTACAAACAGCATTACTAATTCGGTACTTGAAGTGCGATATAAATCCATTAGATATTGCATATTTTACCTGTCGTTATATTATATAAATAATAAATCTTTCTCATTATTACTAAAAATTTTATTTTTATCAATAAGTTTAACTAAAAAGCAAAAAATAACTTTTTCATTATGACATTTCCGAATATTGACCCGATTATTTTATCTATAGGACCGCTCGCCGTGTCTTGGTACTCCCTTTCATATGTAGTAGGGATTTTACTCGGCTGGTTCTATGCAAGCAAGATTATAGAAAAATTTTCTACAAAGGTAACTAAGAAAAATTTAGAGGACTTCGTTACTTATGCCGTGATAGGTATAATAGTAGGAGGTAGGCTTGGCTATGTTCTTTTATATAATCCTTACAAATATTTTTCCGATCCGATAGAAATTCTTAAAACCTATGAAGGTGGAATGTCCTTTCATGGGGCGACTATAGGAATAATCTTTGCTGTTTATATATTTTGTAAAATATATAAAATTAGTTTTTTAAGTCTAACCGATATTATAGCACCCGTAGTACCGATCGGTTTGTTTTTAGGTAGAATTGCCAATTTTATCAATGGCGAGTTATATGGGCGGGTTACTGATTCTGCTTTAGGTATTGTTTTTCCGAATAGTGATTTAATGCCAAGACATCCCAGTCAGTTATATGAAGCGTTTTTTGAAGGGTTGGTATTATTTTGTATTTTGGCTTATTTTGTCTTTAGACGCAAATCGCTTAACAAACAAGGTTTAAACTCGGGTTTATATCTAGCATTTTACTCGCTTTTCCGAATAATTATTGAAATGTTTAGAGAGCCTGACGTCCAAATCGGCTTTATTTGGGATAGTGTGACTATGGGACAGATTTTATCTGTACCGTTATTACTTTTAGGAATTTATTTGATATGTCGATCGACTCTAAAATAAGGCAATTAATCGGGCAGGGCGGTTATATTACCTGTGATCGGTTAATGGAAGAGGCGTTATCTCTAAACCCTACTTCTTATTATAAGCACGTAAAATCTCTAGCAGAAGAAGGGGACTTTATTACTGCTCCCGAAGTTTCGCAGCTATTCGGTGAAGTTATCGGCTTATGGTGTATAAAGGAATGGCAAAGAATCGGCTGCCCGAATAGTTGTAGCTTAGTTGAGCTTGGAGCAGGTCGTGGCTTGTTAATGAGAGATCTACTACGCACCGCAAAATTAGTGCCTGAGTTTTATAATGCTTTATCCGTCCATATAATTGACATTAACGAGAATTTTATTACTCAGCAAGAATCTAACTTACAAGAATTTAACATATCTATTAATTGGCATGCATCTATAGAAGAGATTCTTAAAAAACCTACTATATTAATAGCTAATGAGTTTTTTGATGCTATGCCGATAAAGCAATATATTAAAGTTAAAGAGTCGTGGTATGAAATAATATTTGTCGTGCAGTCGGTAGATGAGGAAATTAAATACGATAAAATAGCCGTTAGTAAGCAACTGCAAGAATATTTGCTTAAAACCCATACAGAAGCAAAAGACGGGGCGGTGTTTGAAGAATCTTATAAATCCATAGAAATTATGAAATTTATATCCGAGCATATAGAAAAACTAGGAGGGAGCGGGCTTATAATAGATTACGGTTACGATATAAATCCTAATACTAGAACTAGACACCAATATAATTCGACTCTACAAGCTATAAAAGATCATACATATTGTCCGATTATTGAAAATATAGGAGTAGCAGATTTGTCCGCACATGTAGATTTTCATGCATTAAAAACAGTAGCTATAAATAGCAAAATAAAGGCAATAGATACAATATCGCAGCGGGATTTTTTAATAGAAAACGGTATTTTATTACGCAAGCAAACTTTGCAAGATAAGCTTGGTCAGTCGCAAGCACAACTAATAGAAAGGCAAGTCGATAGGTTGATATCTTTAAACCAGATGGGGAATTTGTTTAAGGTATTGCAGGTAATGGGGTGATTGTGCTCCGTCTGAGCTTCGGAAAATTACAAAGTAATTGATGAAGCAATCCAGTAAAATGCGTAGCATTTTTTATTATTTTTTCTGGATTGCCGCGTCGCTTCTCTCCGGCGTTGTTGCATGGCTCGGAAGAATTAGAAGAGTTAGAAGAGAGTAAAAAAAGAGTTATTGTAAGGAAGGAAAGAAAGAAAGAAAGAAAAAAAAAGTGTTTGAAAAGGATAGGTAGTTGCGTTATTAAGAAGATATG
>DYDX01000046.1 GCA_020404425.1 Rickettsia endosymbiont of Pyrocoelia pectoralis | reverse complement strand
CAACGATTGAAGTAGTATTTTGGTCATTTTGTGCCAACGAAATTCTTACCTTATACTACTTCACTTCCCTTATTTCAAGCCTTTTCCATTCTATCTTTCTCTAATTTTGTCCGGTACTATAGGACAAGCCACGGGATGACATTGAGCGGACTTTTCGATCCATGCAACAACGCCAGCCTCAAGCGGAAATGACATTTTTCCAAAACAGAACTTTTACCATCTTATAATGATAAAACAACGAGCCTATAGAGCTAATTATAACTATAATAAAATCTAATAACAGATTTTGTTGTAGTAATAATTCCAAAATATTTATCTTAATAAAAAATAACGGGCTGATTGGCAAACCGCAACTACAGATAATAACGATAATGATCAAAGCAGGATTAGGAATCTTTTTGTAGCTTTCGATATAACCGTCTATTAGGAACAGAGCTATTTTATTTATGCTATCTATTAGCAATAAGCTTGGTAAAATAAACAACCCATCCTTAGTTACATATAATAAAAATACATAACCTATTTGAGTAAAACACGAATAAATTACGATAGTCTTAAAGTTTTTTGCTCTATATGCAAAATAAGGTGCAATAACAATGGCAGCTAAAGCAATAAATCTTATGAATTTTGCTATAGCTATTTTGACTATTTCGTCATTTATAATAAGTATATCAAATTTATATATTATATACATGCAAGCGATAGTCGAAATACCGGCAAGATATACTAAAATAACCGATGCCGTATTACTATAAGCCCTCATCATCCAAAAATGCATAGGAAAAAAGGCAGTTTTTAAAATAATACCTATTAAGAAAAAACCTATAGCCAAAGTTAATATACGGGAATTAGCATGCTGCCCTATTTGTCCTGCTATCTCCTGCATATTTAAACTACCCGTAATGCTTAGCAAAAACCCTATAGCTATGAGGATAAGAGTTGCCCCGATACTACCTATGATCAGATAATCAAGAGCTCCTACTAATGCTTTCGGGTTACCCCCCTGAGCTATCAAAACATAGCTACTAAGGGCAGAAATCTCTATAAACACATATAGGTTAAAGAAATCATTAGTACTAATCATTCCTAAATAACCGGTATGAGCAAATAGTAAGATACCGTAAAATAAAGCTTTTCGGTTATTTTGAATATATTGCAGTATAGTTCGGTCGATAATCTTACGGCAAAAAATTAAGAAGAATAGTAAAACAAGATTCAGATAAACAATAATCGTTTGATTTATAGAATTTATTTGATATTCGATACCTATTTTTGCAGCCCAACCACCTAACGTGTAAGATAATTCTTCGCCTTGCACGATATTATAATCGTAGATACTAACTACAAAACCAAGCACGCTAGCTATTAAGGCGATAATATAAGCAATTACTTTGGAGCGGTAAGATAATATGGCAAGTAATGCTCCAAAAAAAGGAAATAATATTTGCAGGATAGGAAAATGGTTAGTTAGGATCATTTATCAAAATGAATATCGTTTTCCGATATTGTACCAAAATGTTTGTAAATTTGATAGACCAAACTTAGAGCCACGCTAAGCGTTGCAAAACCTACTACTATAGCAGTTAACATTAATACGTGCGGTAGCGGGCTTGTGTAGGTAGTAACATTATCCCCCATAATAGGTACGATTCCCGTTTTAACTTTACCAAGGCTCAAATAAAAGATTAATACGGAGCTTTGAAAAATCCCAAGACCGATAATCTTGTGGATATAGTTATAGCTTGTGAGCATTATAAATAAACCGCTCGTAAGTAGTAGTAGTGCAAAAAAATATATTAGGTGATACATAATATGTCATCCCGTGGTGGCGTTGTTGCGTGGATCGAAAAACGCCCTCGGTGTCATCCCGTGGCTTGTCCACGGGATCCAGAAAAAAATATTTAACAAAATAAACATATAAAAAACTAAATTTTTTATATGTTTAACTGGATCCCGTGGACAAGCCACGGGATGACAGTACGCAAGCAATACCTACTCGCAATGACGACGTAGCCAATTTTTGAAGTTCTATCTTAGTATACTAATAAGCTTTAAAAGATTCATTATATACGCATGTGACTTTTTTACCTTTGCGTATAGATAATTTTTTAGGAACAAATTCGACGATTATCATATTAGGGTTATCTTGGGAAAGTCGATAATTTACCATAGATTCACGAAGTGCATCATCTACGGAAAAAATAGAAGGAATCTCAGCGTTTTTATCTCTAAATTGTATATATGTAAACTCACCGTCGTCAAAAATTTTAATAGGAGCTATTTCCTCACTGCCGCTAATAGAATAGTTAAAATTATATTTTTCAGGATGGGCAAGATCAGGGCTGGCAGACGAGGCGGTATAGGTTTGAATATGACCGCCGATATTATCGCCCTCATCATCGGGGTAGAGGAATTTTACGTTAAAGACCATTTCCGGATCACGCATATCAAGAGTTTCGGCAGCATATAACTCAAAGAAATAAGTTCGCTTATTCGTAATCAAGGTCATGTTAGTCGTAGCATCCGGCTCCATCGGCTTAATAAAAATCCTATGACCTGCCGGTACTATTTGCCAAGAAGTAGTATCACCCATAGAGATACTTACTATTTCTTCGGCTCTTGCAAGCTCTATACTTGCTTGATAACCGTAATATCCCGTAAATTTAAAAACCTCTTCAGGATTATAGTTCATAACTCTTAAACGTGTGTCACGTCCTGATGGTCTTGATTCGGTAAGAGCATATACATCTAGTATAAAAAATAAAAATGTACAAAATATTATTAGCTGTTTCTTCATATTATTTACTTGCTTTTATCTTTTAATAATTTCAACTTATAACTAGTAATGACGAAATTAAACGGGGCATCCGGCGGTATGTTAGCACCTATAGGGTCCATTATAAAACCTATTTTCGTTTCCCATAACATATTTTCTAAAACTTCCCCGCCGGTATTTTTTGCTAATGACTCAAAAGTAACAATTGCCTCATTATCATTGATATTATTAATTGATACTATATTAATTGAACGCCTAAATAATTTCTGATATCTCATAACCGGTGATAACGGGTTATCAATATTCATAAAATTAGCAAACTGCATGTAAATAATACTAGTAGAACTATTTTTAATAAAGACAAATTGTTGTTTTAGAGTATCATAATTATATTCTTCACGCTGTTTGACATAATTTCTAAGCATGATATTAGCAACGGAACTATAAGGGTCACGTAACGCAGATTCTTTAGTATTAATTACCATAGCTTGCTTTTCGGCATCTGATCTTATCAAGTAACTTATTTTTTCGTTTACCGGTAGCAGCACCTCAATATTAAGGCAAGTAACGGTTAGCAAAATAGCAAAAACCCCACATGCTAAAATCAAAAAAGATCTTTGACTTAACGGTACGACATATTTGAAACTATACCATTTTTTTGCATCAGTATAATATTCGCCTGATTTAATATATTCTTGTATTGCGTTAATTACCGGATCCATAATTATTAAATTTATAATTATTTTTTATTTTCTTTCACACAGCCTAGCATAATTATTTTAATATAATTATCATTTGTTAATTTTGAATTACTTAAATTATAAAATAACTTCATATTGTTGCTACAATACCAAATATTACTTAACTTTAAAACTAAAATAAATAATTTATAAATTTAAATTATACAATAATAATTATTGATGATAATAGTTTATTTATTGTTATATGACATTGTTATCAAAGTTTTTTATATAATAAAAATAAATTTTTGTAAAAAACACTTGTGAACAATTATATACTAAGCTAATTTAAAACTTTAATGTACCTTTTAATTTATATATTTAGAATGTTAAAATTATTCAAGTTTTCGGCATTATTAGTTGTGCTTTTACAATTACTATCGTGTACGCAGTCTGCACCTTATGAAATCAAAAGCCCTTGTGTTTCTGCCGAAACAAACGATGAAACAGGTTTAAGCTTAAATCCTTGCGTAAGAAGACCGGTTAATTCAGTAATAGATATAGCATAAAGCTATAAGTTAAATTTTATACTATGAGACTTAATTTACGTTACTATGTATATATGTTATTAATAAAAATATGTTCAATATGAATAATATACTTGGCTTCTTCAAATCAAGCGATAACAAGCAAGATATATCTAACGGCAATCAGAATCAAGTAGATGCTACCAATCCGCTGAAGGTAACTCAAAATTGGTACGAAGAGCGTTCGGATAAACTGATTGTCCAACGTAATTTACTAATGATATTACTTATAATATTAACCGTTTTTATGGTTATATCTACTTTAGTAATAGCCTTTGTAGTTAAATCAAAACAATTTGACCCTTTTGTTATTCAGTTAGACGATACTACGGGTCGTGCATCGGTTGTAGAGCCTATTTCATCACCGATGCTTACTGCGGATGAATCTCTTACTAGATTTTTTATAAAAAAATATTTAGCCGCAAGAGAAACATATAATCCAGTCGATTTTACGACTACGGCACGTACTACCGTAAGGTTGTTATCGACAAGTAGCGTATATTACGGTTATCTTGGATATATAAGAAATAAAGATTTTGATCCGACTTTAAAATATAAAGAAGATAATAGCACATTTTTAATAGTGAAATCATGGTCCAAAATAGCAGCAGATAAATATATAGTTAGATTTTCCATAACTGAAGCTTCAGGCAATCAAATGGTTTATAACAAAATATCGGTAGTAAGTTATGCTTACGTACCTATGCAATTAACAGACGCAGAGCTTGATATAAATCCGGTAGGATTTCAAGTTAACGGATATAGGGTAGACGATGACAACAGTTAGATTTTCTTTTTTAGTTTTTATATTACTAAGCTTAAGCGGCTTTACGGTACAACGAGGGTGTCCGCTTGTAGATGATCCGTGCAGCAATATTAGCGATAGTTATAATTATGTAGAGGATATATCTATAACTAAAGATAATAGAATAAAGACCTATATATATAATGCAAACGAAGTTTATTTACTAGTTTTACATTTTGGATTTCAATCACATATAGAATTTGCAAAAAACGAAGAAGTTCAGAATATAATTCTTGGGGATTCCTATGCTTGGAAAATAACGCCTCTCGGTAATAGATTATTTATAAAGCCTCTTGAGAAAGATATTCGTACTAATATGACTATTATAACCAATAAAAGAACATATGAGTTTGATATTGCCTCTACCGAGCTTATGGAAGGCGGCGAAAGAGATTTAGTATATGTGATTAAATTTGACTATTCTAAAAATAAAAGGAATAGTAATTACATGGCAGGGTACTAGTAGAGTTTCCGTCATTGTGAGGAGGAGTTGTTGCATGGATCGAGAAACCCTTTTTGGTGTCATACCGTGGCTTGACCACGGTATCCAGTAACATATAAAAAATTAAATTTTTTATATGTTACTGGATACCGTGAATAAATCACGGGATGACAGTAATGGAAATGACATAAATCATAAAACAACAAACTATAATAAATTTCAAATATGGCAGAAGAGCAAATTAACAATACCGGTTCTTTATCAGGAACAGATTCACCTGAGGTGCAAAAAGAACTATCAAAAGTTTCAGTTAGCTTTAATAAAAGCATTGCTATCGTAGTAGTAATTTGTGGTATTTTTGCATATATTTTCTATACTCTTTTCTTTGGAACTAAAAAAGAAGACGTACATGATACGCCCCTACCTAGCAACGTTACAAAACCTGCCGAAGAGGTGGTAGATAACGTTCCTGAAATTCCGAAATTACCCGATCCGCCTAAATTAGAAACTCCGACGGCTCCACCGCCACCACCGCCGCCGCCTACGGTAGAAATACCGTCGGTTTTACCTCCGACTACTCCAAAGGCAGAAGAACAAGCTAAACAACCTACTCTTCCGTCGATTTCTTTGCCTACGACAAACGGACCGTTAGTAGAAAGCGAAGAGGAAAAAAAGAGGCGTTTGGCTAAAAGAAAATCTTCTATAGTACTAATTAGCGGTGTAGAACCTGCAAAAACACCTGAACAAGTTCAAGCAGACTCGATATTTAAAGATCGCGGCGATATGTCTTTAGTTATGGGACGCGGGAAACTGATTGATGCAATTCTTGAAACGGCAATAAATAGCGACCTTGGCGGCGAAATAAAAGCTATTATAAGCAGAGACGTATATTCCGAAAAAGATAAGGTTATATTAATACCGAAAGGATCAAAAGTATTCGGTAAATATGCGACTTCAACCGCTACCGATAGCTACGGTAGGGTTTCCGTAATATGGGATAGAATAGATTTAACTAACGGCTATACTATAGAATTTGATTCACCTGCCGTTGATCATTTAGGAAGACCCGGGGTACAAGGACGAGTCGATAATAAATATAAAGAACAATTTGCTAATTCGGTATTGCAATCTGCATTTAATATAGGTCTTGCTAGAGGTCTTGATAAAATAGTAAAGCCGCCGATAAATTCGCAGGCGGCAGCTACTAATAGTGCTACTGCAACACAATTGTTAAATACCGCTCAAACCATTGCTGCAAATACCGGTATGGACGCAAGTACCAGAATAGTAACGATTTGTACTAATGTCTTAGCTGCTATTACCGATAAAACTTCAACTGCATATAGCACTATGACGCAAGCATGTACAACGGCTCAAGATCCTTCTTCGGCAAATACTCCCGATCAAAGATTAGCTACGTTAGTACAAGCGGTTAATACGGCAGCTTCTAGCCTGCTTACAACTACCTCCGTGGCTTCAAACCCGACGCAGGCACAGCAAGCTTCTACACAAGCCTTTACGGATATTACCAATACCGTACAAAATATGATAACCCAACAACAATTTAAACCGACAACTACAATTAACCAAGGTACACCTATTAGAATATACGTTAATAAGGATTATAAATTTCCGAAAGCCGTACTAATAAAATCAAAGGTTATGAAATGAGCGAAGAATTTGCTGCCTTAGAGACCTTTTTATTACCGTTTAAAGAATTATTTGCCAAAAAAGGTGTTAACGAGGTTATGATTAATCAACAGAAAGAAGCTTGGGTTGAGGAGCAAGGTAACATCTATTCTGTACCAATGCCTGACTTGGATAAAGAACATTTATTTTCATTAGGGCGTTTAGTTGCTCAATCTACCGAACAAATGATTTCCGAGGAAAAGCCTTTACTCTCGGCAACTCTACCAAACGGTTATCGTATTCAAATAGTATTTCCTCCTGCATGCGAAATAGGACAGATTATTTACTCTATAAGAAAGCCTAGCGGCATGAATCTCACCTTAGACGAATACGCTAAAATGGGTGCATTTGATGAAACTGCAACGGAAAGTTTAGTAGATGAAGATGCTATAATTTTAAATCAGTATTTAGATGAAAAGAAAATAAAAGAATTTATTAAACATGCCGTTATTTCAAAAAAAAATATTATAATTAGCGGCGGTACTTCAACCGGTAAAACTACTTTTACTAATGCGGCACTTACCGAAATACCACCAATAGAGAGACTGATTACTGTAGAAGATGCACGAGAAGTTGTGCTATCAAGTCATCCTAACAGGGTGCATTTACTTGCTTCCAAAGGAGGGCAAGGACGAGCAAACGTTACTACTCAAGATTTAATAGAAGCATGCTTACGTCTTAGACCGGATAGAATTATAGTCGGTGAGCTTCGAGGTAAAGAAGCATTCAGCTTCCTGCGTGCTATTAATACCGGTCACCCGGGATCAATATCAACACTTCACGCCGATAGCCCGGCTATGGCAATTGAGCAGCTAAAACTTATGGTTATGCAAGCCGATCTCGGTATGCCGCCCGAAGAGGTAAAAAAATATATTTTAACGGTAGTTGATATCGTCGTACAATTAAAACGAGGTAGCGGCGGTAAAAGATACGTATCGGAGATATATTACAAAAAAAACAAAAACGCTGCAGGAATGGTGTAGAAATACTGTCATCCCGTGGCTTGTCCACGGGATGACAGCAGCGAATAAATCAAGGATTATTATTAATGGATTGGCATAAGATACTCAAAGTTACCAGAAATATATTCGGTCATTCTATCATTCATCCGGTTGTTATTTTCTGTACTATATGGATAAGCGGTGCATTTGTTGCCATATTTACCAATGAGATTAGTGCTCTCGGGGTTGATACGAATGCTGTAAATATTGCTTATAAATGGGGTTATTGGCTTGTTAGTGTTTGGGGACAATTAAAAATTGCCGATTACAATTATCTAAAATTAAAGCTACTTGCTTCCCTTATCGGTCCGGCTATCCTTGTTATAATATTTTATATCAAAAATTTTGAGCGGATAAAATCACTGCAGTTCTTTGAACAACAAGAAAAAGTGTACGGCGATGCTAGATGGGCTAGCCCGGACGATGTTGATTCTGCCGGTCTTAGAGCCAAAAAAGGCATGCTAATCGGTGTTGATAGCGGCGGATATTTTGTTGCAGACGGATTCCAGCATGCTTTATTATTTGCTCCTACCGGTTCAGGTAAAGGTGTCGGTTTTGTTATACCTAATCTATTATTTTGGCAAGATTCGGTAGTAGTACATGATATAAAGCTTGAAAATCACGGACTAACAAGCGGTTGGCGTCAAAAACAAGGTCAGAAAGTCTTTGTTTGGGAGCCTTCTAATCCTGACGGTATTACCCATTGTTATAATCCGATTGACTGGGTGAGTACTAAGCCCGGACAAATGGTTGATGACGTTCAAAAGATTTCAAACCTTATCATGCCTGAAAAGGATTTTTGGAATAATGAAGCACGAAGCTTATTCTTAGGCGTAACTTTATATTTAATAGCCGATCCTAGTAAAACTAAGTCATTCGGCGAAGTAGTTCGTACTATGAGAAGCGACGATGTAGTGTATAATTTAGCGGTCGTGCTTGATACTTTAGGCGGCATAATCCACCCTGTTGCATATATGAATATTGCAGCTTTCCTGCAAAAAGCGGACAAAGAACGCTCAGGCGTAATATCTACCATGAACTCATCTCTCGAATTATGGGCAAACCCGTTAATCGACTCTGCTACTGCTAGTTCCGATTTTAACGTGCAGGAATTTAAAAAAGTAAAAACCACCGTATATGTGGGACTTACTCCCGATAACATCCAACGTTTACAAAAGTTAATGCAGGTATTTTATCAACAAGCTACCGAGTTTTTAAGCCGTAAAATGCCGGATTTAAAGGAAGAACCATACGGCGTGATGTTCCTGCTCGACGAATTCCCGACACTCGGTAAGATGGATACGTTTAAAGCGGGTATTGCCTATTTCAGAGGATATAGAGTACGTTTATTTTTAATTATCCAAGATACCCAACAATTAAAAGGAACATATGAAGATGCGGGAATGAATTCTTTCCTATCCAACTCAACATATCGTATTACTTTTGCTGCCAACAACTACGAAACTGCCAACCTAATCTCACAGTTAGTCGGTAATAAGACGGTAGAACAAAGATCATTCAGTAAACCTATATTTTTTGATCTTAATATCTCTACTAGAACCCAAAACGTTTCTCAAGTTCAAAGAGCTTTACTTTTACCTCAAGAAGTAATACAGTTACCAAGAGATGAGCAAATTGTTTTAATAGAGTCTTTTCCGCCTATAAAATCTCGTAAAATCAAATATTATGAAGATAAGTTCTTTACTAGTAGATTATTACCGCCGACTTTTGTACCTACTCAAGTACCTTTTGATCCACGGGCAAATAGTAATGAAGCTTCTAACGAGACAGATGAGACCGCAATTGCTCCGGAAAATAATGAGTAATATACAAAATGCCTTTCGCTATTATCGATATCGGCTCGAATGCTTTAAGAGCCGTAGTTTATGAAACCGATGAGCTTGGTGCTCCCGAAATCTTTAATTATAAATTTCGCAACTATCTTACGAATCTTCTTAATTTAGATAATTTAGACGTAAAACATCAAACATATTTATCGTTGCAATATCTTATTCATATCTTTAACAAGCTTTCCGTTACTAATATTAGATGCGTTGCAACGGCGATACTTAGAGGACATCCGAAAGCAGAAGAATTTAAAGCAATAATTAAAAAGAAATTCGATATTGAGATTGAAGTCATCTCGGGTGAACGAGAAGCTTACCTAACTGCTGCCGGTTTAATTTCAGGTATCAGTGATGCTTCAGGTATTGTAGCAGATCTCGGAGGCGGAAGCCTAGAACTTGCACAAATTGCACGCAAAAAAGTCGGCAAGTTAAAATCACTACCTCTCGGTACTAGAATTATTGCTAATAATAATTTCAATAATCTAGGACTCATTACCGAAATGATTGAAAAAGAATTCGGAAACGAACATTACACTAGCTTATATTTAATTGGCGGAGCATTAAGATTAATGAGCCGAATATATATGGAATCCATTAATTATCCTCTTAAAAACCTACATAATTTTGAAATAAACCGTGTAGAGTTTGAATTATACCTAGAAAAATTATCACAAATTGACAAATTAAAGCTTAGTTATTACGAACAGAAAGCTATTGATTATAATGCAGTTTTAGTAGTAAAGGCGATGATTAAAGTATTTTCGCCGGAAAAAATTATTATTTCAAATTACGGCTTAAAAGAAGGAGTACGATTTGATTCGCTACCTGAACATGAAAAAGAAAAAGATATTATCTATGAACGAGTAAAAAGATTAGTAAAATTCAATAGCAATATATGTAAAATCGATAAATATATTGAAGCGGTAAAATATCTTTTAATTAACCCGGATAATACGACAATTGTTACTATAGAGCTTGCAATAATGCTTGCTCAATATAACAAAAATATAGATAAAACGCTTAGAGCAAATTTTGTATCGGAATTTATTTTATCTTCCGATATTCCTTTTAGTCACAGGCAACGCTTAATGCTCGGTATCGCTCTTGCCGTTACTTATACCGCTAAAACCGATATGCATATTAATAAAATAGCAAAAAAAATGATCAGTAAAAGCGATTATTATAACAGCAATATTATCGGTTATTATATAAAAATTGCTAAGGAAATTGACGGTCCGGAATTTCAAGAACCTTCTTTCTCAATTGAACTAAAAGATAATAAATTTCTAAAAATTAATCCTTCAAGTATACTACCTACCCAAGTATTCGCCAAAGTTCACGAACGTTTAAAAGACATAAATAATGCTAGAAGGAATATAGATCAAACTTCTAATGATTAAATTATTTACATATTTTACATAAAGTTGTATTATATGTAAAATACGATAATTTTCTTTCATAAAACCTAGGGTATAAATATGGCACAAATTATTAAAGCAACAGAAGTTGTTCGTTCATTTTCCGATATTATGAATAGAGTTTACTATAAAGGCGAGAGCTTTGATGTACAAAAAGGCAATAATATCGTAGCAAGAATTTCACCTGCTAATCCTGCCGATAAACCTAAAAAAACTTTAAAAGAGTTCTTCGAACATGCTCCTATATTAGATCCTGAAGACTCTGCACAATTTAAAAAAGTTGTATATGAAGCACGTCAAAAATATGATTTTGAAAAGGATAATAAATGGAAATAGTTATTGATACATCTATATTAGTAGATTTAGAAAGAGGCAAATTAACCTATCAAATACTAGAAAATTATGAACAATGTTATATTAGCCCTATTACTCTAACAGAATTACTAATAGGAGCAGATAGAGCCGATAATGAAAATAGACGCACTAAGCGTTTAGTTTTTATCGAATATATAGTTAATTCACTTATAATATTACCTTTTAAAGCTGAAGAAGCTTGTATATATGCAAAAATTATAGATAATTTGTATAAGGAAAAAATAACTATCGATACCAATGATATGCTAATTGCAGCTTCGGCAATCACTCATGGTTATCCGATACTGACTTTAAATGTAAAAGATTTTAAACGAATTCACGGGTTGGAAGTTTTAACAGCTCCGCTTAAGGATTAAAATGCTTCAAAAATTCTCTCTTTCAGGGTACGAATTGATATTCGATTTTAGTTTCCGGAGTCAGTTAATAGCCATAGCATTTTTACTAATTACATCCATCACAACTCTATATTCAATTTCTCAAAATAGAAAGCTTGAAGGGTTGATCGGCAGCTTATACTGCCTCTCATCTCTTATATGCTTATTTTCGGGTGATTTTATCTCTATGATAATTTCGCTAGAATTTATGACTATTTTTTCCTGCATAATTATTTTTATAGGCAGTTTTAGCGTAAAACGTACACGCCAATATTTTTTAACTCATTTATTTAGCAGCGGGTTAATTTTGAGCGGTATAAGTATGTTAATTTCTAAGTCTGATAATACTGCATTAATTTCTTTAACAGAAGCTGCATATGATTTTGAGCTACCTGCAATATTAATACTTGCGGGCTGTTTGATTAATGTAGGAATTATTGGCTTTAACGGTTGGATAGTTAATTGCTATACTAAAGCCTCAGCTAGCGGAATGATCTACTTACTCAGTTTCACTACTAAAATTGCGTTAATCCTAATCCTAAAACTATTTAGCGGTCTTGAGATCCTTAAGTTTTTTGGTATATCAATGATGATTTACGGGTTAATATTTGCCTTAATTGAGAAAAAGCTGAAAAGATTAATATGTTACCTGACCATTGCCCAGCTTGGTTTTACGCTTGCTGCTATAGGAGTAAACTCACCTAATATTATCTATCTTATAACAGTTTTTATATTTCTACATATATTATATAACGGAGCTTTTGTTTTATATTTCGCTATTTTAAAAGATATATACAACATCAAAAGCTATACGGAGCTTAAAAATCTACCTGCTAATCTTATGTTATTAAGTGGCTTTATACTTACCGTACTAATCTATACTTCTTCTCTTTCTATTAGCTCTACTTATATTAAGGACGAGTTAGCTAATATTATTAATGAGCATTATGTTGTGATTTTCTTTAAAATAGCAACTTGTACATTGTTGTTTGGGTTGGTTTTGGAAACGTTACCGTCATTGCGAGCGACTAAAAGGAGCGTGGCAATCCAGAAAAATTTTACTGGATTGCTTCGTCAAAACTTACAGTTTTTCCTCGCAATGACGTTAAGAGACCTACTCTACCTCTCTTTCTGCATATTAACTTTCTGCATATGTATATTCTATCCCATTCAAATATCCCACACCCTTAAGCTAATTATTCCTGCAATCTCATTATTGTTAGCCTTAATAACTCGAAAACTACCAAAAGTTTTAACAAAAAATATCAATCTTGACTTATATCAATATATCGAGAAATTTATTTATTTCAGTATTTCTAGATACAAAGAAACAACTATTGATGAAATAGACCAAGAAGAATATTTTGACTTTAAAATTATTTGGAATAATGTTTTAAATAAAATATTTGCTTGGCATAATCAGCAAACTTCTATATTTATTGTAATATCATTATTAGTCGGTTTGATTTTAACTTTATAATAATAGTATGTCATACCGTGGCTTGGGAACTAGATCCAGAAAAAAATATTTAATACAAATAAACATATAAAAAACTAAATTTTTTGTGTGTTTTACTGGATACCGTGGACAAGCCACGGTATGACACCGAGAGCGTTTTTCGAGCCATGCAACAACGCCGAATAAATCACGGGATGACATAGATGTAAATAACTCATGCAACAAGACCTAAAACAAAAATCAAAAAAATATGAAACCACCTATCGCAGATAAAAAACCCTACAGCTTTGAAATTCATGGACAAACAATTACGGATGATTACCATTGGCTACGTGATCCGAAATGGCCAAATGTAGAAGACACGCAAATTCTAGATTATTTAGAAGCAGAAAACAAATATACCGAAAACTTTTTTGCCGATTTACAAAACGATAAAGAAAAGATTTTTGAAGAATTAAAAGGACGTGTCAAACTGGATGATGAATCGGCATACACGAAGAAAAATGATTACTACTATTACCATAGATTAGAGGGCGATAAAAACTATCCGATATATTGCCGAAAATATAAAACTATGAATGCAGAAGAAGAGATAATACTTGATGTTAATCTTCTAAATAGCAGCTTTATCGATGTTTCAGAAGTTAAGGTTTCGCCTGATCAAAATTTAATGGCATATAGCGTTAATTTCAGCGGCAGCGAGAAATATGATATTAAAATATATGATCTAGAGCAGCAAAAATACTTACCGGATGAAATAAAGGATGTTTCGCCCACTGTAATATGGCATGAAAAATTAAACGGTTTTTTTTACGTCACTATTAATGAGAAGCAACGCTGGGATAAGGTAATGTTTCATTATTTAGGTGAAGATATTTCGCATGATAAACTCGTATTTGAGATAAAAAACCCTCTTCATTTTGTAAGTGCCGAAGAATCTAGTAGCCGTGAATATATCTTTGTAAGCTCCGGTGATCATAACGAAAATGAAATTTACGTAATTTCTATGGAGGATAAGAGCTTTACTCCTAAATTAGTACGACCTGCCGAGAATCATATATTCTATGAAATAGAACATAACGGTGATTATTTTTATATCAAAACCAACTATAAAGCTCAAAATTTTCATATTGTAAAAGTTCCCGTAAATGATTTTCAAAATAATAATTGGGATGAAATTTATGTTCATAAAGAACAGGATAAATATTTAAAAAGCTTTAATATAACAAAAAATTACCTCATTTTAAATTATCGTGATAACGGTTTATCGCTTGTTAAAGTAAAACAATTTAAAGATTCTGAGGAAAAAATTATTTCTTTCCCCGATGAAAGTTTTCAAGCAAATAGCTTTTCTACAAATTTTGAAGAAGACGATATCAGAGTAAATTACTCTTCTCTTGCAAGACCTAGTACTACTTATAGCTATGATTTCGGTAGCGAAAAATTAACGATATTAAAGACCCAAGAAATACCGTCAGGTTTTAATCCTGAGGAGTATAAGGTAGAGCGAGTATTTGCAGATAATGACGGCGTTAAAGTTCCGATTACTCTTTTTTATAAAAAATCCCTATTTAAAAAAGACGGTTCAAACCCCCTATATCTAATGGGTTACGGTGCATATGGCATTGCAATGCCGGTTGGTTTTAGAAATATGGCAGTAACCCTTGCCGATCATGGGTTTATTTACGCCGTTGCACATATAAGAGGCGGTGACGATCTCGGGCATAGCTGGTATGAATCTGCTAAATTTTTGAATAAAAAACGTACCTTTACCGATTTCATAGCCTGCTCTAGAGCTTTAATTAAAGAAAAATATACAAGAGAGCAAAATATAGTAATAGTAGGAGGCAGTGCCGGCGGTATGTTAATCGGTTACGTCCTTAACGAAAAACCAGAAATATATAGAGCCGCAGTTGCTCATGTACCGTTTGTAGACGTCCTGAATACTATGCTTGATGAGAGTTTACCTTTAACTCTTATAGAATATAACGAATGGGGTAATCCGCAAAAATTAGAATATTTCGAATATATACAGTCTTACTCGCCTTATGATAACATTAAAGCCCAAAGCTACCCCGCTTTATTCGTTACTTGCGGTATATCAGACCCACGTGTAGGTTACTGGGAGCCGGCAAAATGGGTAGCGAAATTACGAGAATTCAAAACCGATGACAATCCATTATTATTAAAAACTAATATGGATAAAGGTCATGCAGGTTCTAGCGGTCGCTTTGATTATCTTAAAGAAACAGCAGAAGAATTAGTATTTATTTTTAAGATATTTAATATTTAGTTTAATAATATACTTACTAATAAAAATAGTGAAGATTTATTGTTATCAGCAAAAAATAATGACTATGAGCAAGTAAGAGAAATATTAACAAAGAAATCTGAGGTAATTAATACAAATTTGCCTGACAAAAGCGGAAAACAGCATTACATTGGGCAGTAACGCACCTAGATCTGTTTATGACTCATGTTTTACTTAATGATTATGCAGTTAACACTGTAGAAAATGATAAAATTATAAAACCAAATATTGATATTCAAGATTGTACAGGAGCTACTGCTTTACATTTACTTGCAGCAAAAAAACTCAAATTTACCTGGTGTGACAACACATTTTATCATAGCGATAATTATATTATTCTAAGAATTTTATTTAATTATAATATTAACTCTAATATTCAAGATTATAATGGTAATACTGCATTACATTATGCATCTAAAAAAAATTCTCTTCTTACAAAAGAGTTGCTAATTTATGGTGCTAATCCTTTTATTTTAAATAATGTTAAATATTCTATGCTAGATTATTTAAATACAAAACTACCTTATTCTACAAAAGAAATTATAAATTTTATATGTTCTAAATACCCCGATTTAATCGAGTTATCACGAATCGGTAATAGAATTATTATTTATAATAAGCAAAAATTACTTCATAATTCATCTTGTGATATAAATGAAAATAATACTATTAATTTTGACCTTAATGATCCAATATTATTAGGAGATATCGAAATATCTGAAAATATAAATAACAATGCATAAAAATTACTTTGAACAATTAAACAGACTGCCTTTTACTCTAATTTTATTAATTAGCCTGCTTTGCTCCATAGGCTTTATTGTCCTTTATTCTGCGGCAAATAGTAATTTGCAACCATGGGCATATAAACAAATTATAAATTTTTGTATCTTTCTACCGCTAGCTATAATTATTGCTTTGGTCGATTTACGAATAATCTTTAGGTTATCTTACATTTTTTATTTTTGTGTACTCGCTTTATTAGTAGCCGTAGAGCTTTTCGGCTCAACTGCAATGGGCGGAAAAAGATGGATCGATCTCGGGGTACTAAAACTCCAACCCTCCGAACCGATAAAGATTGCTATCGTACTAATGCTCGCTAGATATTTTCATTCGCTAGCACCTGACGATCTTACAAAGCCGCATAAAATTATCATGCCTATTATAGGAGTTCTAGTTCCGGCTTTCTTAATAATTAGAGAACCGGATTTAGGTACGGGAATGATTACTTTGATTGTCTCGGCTATTATATTTTTTGCAGCAGGTTTTAGAATAAAATATTTTATCATACTTGGCGTAGCAGCTCTCGTTAGCTTACCTATTGCTTGGAATATGTTATATGATTATCAGAAAAAACGTGTGATGGTATTCTTAGACCCTGAGCAAGATCCGCTTGGAGCTAGCTATAATATTATTCAGTCCCAAATTGCGATAGGTTCCGGCGGTTTCTTTGGCAGGGGTTTAAACCAAGGAAGTCAGAGCCATTTAGATTTCCTGCCTGAACATCAAACCGATTTTATTTTTGCTACCTTTGCTGAAGAATTTGGCTTTTTAGGCGGTATGTTTTTACTTGTATTATATTTCTCACTTATAACGATATCCTTATTAATTGCCGCTAACTGTCGCAGTGTTTTTAGTAAATTAATGGTTATAGGTATAATCTCAACCCTATTTAGCCACGTATTTATTAATATGGGAATGGTGATGGGATTACTGCCGGTAGTAGGTGTCCCCCTACCCTTTATATCGTATGGCGGCACGATGATGGTATCAATGTTGATGGGTTTCGGGTTAATTATGAATGCCCAAGTTAATCAGCATGCTAGTTTGAATTGACGTATATAGCCATTTGAGTTGAATTAGGTTGCATAGCTCCAAAAACGCCCTCGGTGTCATACCGTGGCTTGACCACGGTATCCAGAAAAAAATATTTAATAAAATAAACATATACAAAACTAAATTTTTTATATGTTTTACTGGATCCCGTGAATAAATCGGCGTTGTTGCATGGCTCATTTGTACCCCTGTCATCCCGTGAATAAATCGGTGTTGTTGCATGGCT